>JANOCF010000115.1:0-1947 GCA_031412055.1 Holophagales bacterium
CGCACAACAAAAGTCTTCGGACACCCTCTGAAAATCGTCTACTGTGCGGAAGAACTCTTATTTTGTGCGGTAAAAGGCTTTGAAGAGCGTCCGAGGTCGTCAGGAGCGGGCGAAGCGGCTTTCCAGGCAGGGTTTCACCCCCCACGCGTCCGCGATAGACTCGCCCGGGCTCAACCTTCCGCCACGAGGTCGTCGACATGAAGATTCCATCTCTCATTCTCAAGCAGATGTACACGCTCGGAAGCCTCGAGAACGTCGAGGACGGCGTGCGGTTCAGCCTCAAGAACCGGCTCAGCAACGCCACCGTGACCCGGCTCTCCGAGGTCCGCATCGACGGCCGGCCGGTCCCCCTGGATCGGCTTACCCTGGAGCTCAGCGGCGACAGTATGGGCGGCATTGGCGCCATCTCCGCGTCGCAGGTCAACCCCGGCAATGCCGTCCCCTTCCCGCTGGCGCGCGTCGTGCGCATCCACGCCGCGGGCGACCAGCTTGAGAAAGGGCAGCACGAGATCTCCCTTGCCTTCGAGACCGAGCCCTTCGGCTCCCTCTCCTTCAAGGTCAAGGACACCATCGCCGAGCGCGTCAAGCGCAACTCCGTCCCGGCGGACAAGGAGAACAACTTCACCCCGGAGATCATCCGCGCGCGCCAGAAGTTCGTCGAAGAGTTCTCCGGCCACAAGCTCCAGCACATCGACAAGTACTCGTTCGATCCCGCCATCGCCCAGGGGAACATCGAGAACTTCACCGGCGTGGCCCAGGTCCCGATCGGCTTCGCCGGCCCTCTCAGGGTCAACGGCGAGCACGCGCAGGGCGAGTTCATCATCCCGCTCGCCACGGCCGAGGGCACCCTGGTGGCCTCCTACAACCGCGGCATGAAGGTGCTCAACCTCGCGGGCGGCGTTACCTGCACCGTGGTCGGCGACAGCATGCAGCGCGCCCCGGTGTTCGTGTTCGACAACGCCCGCGACGGCCGCGAATTCGTCCAGTGGGTGGATCAGAACCTCGCCCAGATCCGCGAGGAGGCCGAGGGCACCTCCAGCGTGGCCAAGCTGACCTACATCGACCGCTTTCTCTCCAACAAGCTGGTCTTTCTGCGCTTCAACTACACCACCGGCGACGCCGCGGGGCAGAACATGGTCGGCCGCGCCACTTTCGCCGCCTGCTCCTGGATCCTCGAGAATCACGACAAGATCCGCCGCTTCTACCTGGAGTCGAACTTCGCCACGGACAAGAAGTCGTCCCAGATCAACGTCATGCGCACCCGCGGCAAGCGCGTCACCGCCGAGGCGGTCATCCCGCGCGACATCCTGATCCAGCACATGCGGGTCGACCCCGAGACGCTGCACTACCACGCGGGAATCGCCAACGTCGGCGCCTTTCTGTCGGGCGCCAACAACAACGGCGCCCACTCGCCCAACGGCATCACGGCCATGTTCATCGCCACCGGCCAGGATGTAGCCAACGTGGCCGAGTCCTCCGCGGGCGTGGTCTACACGGAGATGACTCCGGAGAAGGATCTCTACATCTCCATCACCATCCCGTCCCTGATCGTGGCCACGCACGGCGGCGGTACCGGTCTTGCGACACAGCGCGAGTGCCTGGAGATCCTGGGCTGCGTCGGCAAGGGCAAGGTCAAGAAGCTCGCCGAGATCGTGGCGGGCGTGGTGCTGGCGGGCGAGATCTCGCTGGCTTCGGCCATCTCGTCCCTCGACTGGGTGTCCAGCCACGAGCAGTACGGGCGGAATCGTTAGAGTGGAGACACCGTTGCCGGCCGCGCCGCCGTCCTCCTCGTCCGCACTGTCTTCGAACACGGCGGACCTGGAGATGGCCGGGTTCGAGATCCTGCCGGACACGCCGCCGCAGGGTCTGCTCCGGCGGCTGATCGCCATCCACCGCCACTTCTTCGGGCTGCTCTTCGGCGGCCTGGTGGCGCACGCGCAGCTCGGC
>JANOCF010000116.1:0-5546 GCA_031412055.1 Holophagales bacterium
CTGAAAGGCTCCGATGGGCGTGCGGGCGGCACCGAGTATGACAACGTCGTCCATGGACTCTCCTGTTTGGATGAAGCTGCAGGCGCCCTCAGGGCGGAGCGGCGATGCTAGCACAGGAAGCCAGCCGGAGCCGCCGCGGCCCTTTGTGACGTTGGGGAGGCGTTCCCCAACGACAACGGACGCTCCGCGCCGGCGCCACGTGCCCGCGCAGCGTTGGGGAACGTCTCCCCAACGGGACCGGGGGCTGCCCGCGGCTGGGAGACGTCTCCCCCTTGCGTTCGGGCGCCGGCACCGGGGGTGGCGGCTCCCGGTCACGTTGGGGAGCGGCACCCCCACGGCCCCACGGCCCGTTCCCTTACGCTGCACCGGACCATGCGGTCGTTGGGAATCGACTTCGGCGAGAAGCGGATCGGGCTGGCCATTTCGGACCCGGCCGGACGCGTCGCTGTCCCCCTCGAAACCCTGGAGCGCCGTAACGACCGCTCCGCCCTGCGGCAGATCGCCGAGATCGCCCAGCGGGAAGGCGTCGAACGGCTCGTCCTGGGCGAGCCCATCGGCCTCGACGGCCAGCGCGGCCCGGCGGCCGAGCGCGCGCGGCGCTTCGGCGACCGGCTGGCCGAGATCAGCGGCCTGCCCGTGCGGCTCGTCAACGAGTCGCTCACCACCGTTGCGGCCCAGGAGCGCCTGCGCGAGGCCGGGGTCGACTACCGGCGCGACCCGTCCCGGATCGACGCCATGGCCGCCCAGATTCTGCTCCAGGAAGCCCTGGACAGCGAGTCAGACTAAGAAGAGGAGACGCGGTTGGCACGAGGCAAGGCGGGCGCCGGCAACACCACGAAGCGCCAGAACGACAAGGGCGGCTGGAGGAGGGTCCTGCTCGGGATCCTCGTCCTGCTCGCCGTGCTCCTGGTGCCGGTCGGCATGCTCGCCTGGAACTGGTGGCAGCTCCAGCAGCCCTACAAGGGATACACCGGCGAGGAGAAGATCGTCGAGGTCGAGCCCGGAACCAGCGCCAGCCAGATCATCGAGCGCCTGGAGCAGGAAGGGGTGCTCGCCGACGCCGGCGGCGCCCGCTTCTACCTCGTCTACTTCCTCGACGACGCCAGCATCCGGGCCGGCGAGTACCTCTTCCGCGGTCCCCTCACCACGCCTCAGGTCCTGAAGATGCTGACCCGCGGCCAGGTCGTCAACCACTCCATCACCCTGGTGGAAGGGCTGACCCTTGAAGAGACCGCCGACCAGCTCGCGAAAGCCGGCTTCGGCCGGCGCGAGACGTTCATCGAGCTCATGCGCTCCCCCGCGCTGATCGCCGACTTCGACCCCCAGGCGCCCGACCTGGAAGGCTACCTCTTCCCTGAAACCTACTCCTTCTCCCGCGGCGTGGACGAGCGCACCATCGTCCAGACCCTGGTCAAGACCTTCCGCAAGCAGTTCGACGAGAAGGTGAAACCCCAGATCGTCCCCGGACAGACCCCGCGCCAGCTCGTCACCCTGGCCAGCATCGTCGAGAAGGAGGCCCAGGTCTCCTCCGAGCGGCCGGTCATCGCCGCCGTCTACCGGAACCGGACCAACATCGGCATGGGCCTGGGAGCCGATCCCACCGTCATCTACGCCCTCAAGCGCCTGGGACGGTGGAACGGCAACATCCGCAAGGACGACCTGCGGGTCGACTCGCCCTACAACACCTACCGCTACGCCGGGCTTCCGCCCGGACCGATCTGCTCTCCCGGCCTCGCCAGCCTGGCCGCCGCCGCCGACCCGGCGGATGTCCCCTACCTCTACTTCGTCAGCCGCAACGACGGCACCCACGTCTTCGCCCGGTCGCTCTCCGAGCACAACCGCAACGTGGAGCAGTGGCAGCGCCGGTACTGGCGCGAAAAGCGGGCGCAAGAGCGGCGCGAAGGGCAGGGCGGACCCGGCCGTTGAGTTGACAGCCGCCTCTCCGGTGGTGTATCAAGGTCTCAGCTTTAACCAGTTTTGTCGTCCCGAGTAGACCGTACCCCGCTGTGCGTAGGCGCAAGAGGAGCCTGTATGAACATCCCGGAGGAGTTTGGGAAGTACCTTCTTCTCAAGAAGCTATCTGAAGATCCACTTGGAGAGACGTTCCGGGCCGGCAGAGTCGGCAAGGAAGGGATGGAGCAGATCCTGCTGCTCCGCGTCTTCAACGGCAAGGGAGTCGACGGCGAGAGGCTGTGGCAGAAGGCTTCGAGCCGCGCCGCTGTCCAGTTGGCGCTCAAGAGCCCGAACATCGGCAGCGGTGTGGATCTCGGCCGGGTGCGCAGCTTCCCTTATGCCGCCTACGACTACATTTCGGGCAAGAACCTGTCGGCGCTCGTGGCACAGGCCAACCGCCAGATGTCGCCCATGCCCCCGGACCACGCGCTGCTGATCGCCGAGCGCATCTCCCTGGCGCTTGCCGCGGCCTACGAGACGCGGGTCCAGGATGAGCGGATCCTCCACGGGTTCGTCGTGCCCCAGCTCGTCATGATCTCCAACGAGGGCGAGACCCGCCTGCTCGGCTTCGAGGCCGGCGCCGGGCTGCTCTCCCTGGCCGCCGCCGGCTGGCGCGACGCCAACGTGCAGTCGTATCTCTCCCCGGAGGCGCTGGCGGGAGCCGCGCTGACCAAGGCTGACGACGTCTACTCTCTCGGCGCCATCCTCTACGAGCTGCTGACCGGCGAGCGCCTGCCCGCCACCGCGACGGACGGCCACGCCGCTCTCATCGATGCCGTCATGCTGCCCAACGAGGGTACGGCGCTGCCCCCCGAGCTCGCGGCGCTGCTCAAGAAGAGCCTGGGCGCGCGCGACCAGCGCATCGCCGACGCCGCCACCTGGCACAAGACGGCGTCGAAGCTGATGATCGACCTGCACTACAACGCGACGACGTTCAACCTCGCGTTCTTCATGCACAACCTCTTCCGCGACGAGATCGAGCGGGAGAGCCAGGAGATGCAGGCCGAGAAGAAGCTGGAGCTGAAAAAGGCGCCCGAGCCCGTCGCGGTGCCCGCCGCCGCCTCGAAGGAGACCCGCGAAATCACCCAGGTGCGGACGGACGCGACCCTGTCGGGCACGCAATCGCGCATCGCGCAGCCGAAGTCGAAGACGCCGATCTTCATCGGCCTGGCCGCGGGCGTGCTCGTGGCCGCGATCGGCGCCTATTTCCTGGTCGGCCGTCCCAGCGAGCCGTCGCAGACCGCCTCGTCCAACCCGCTGTCGGTACCGGCGGCCCAGCCGGCGGTCATGCCTTCGTCGCAGCCCGTCGCCCCGGTCCAGGCCGGTCCGACCCCCGAGGAGCTTCAGGCGCAGATCCAGTCGATGATCGCGGCCCAGAGCCAGGAGGTCGAGAACAAGCTCAAGGACCAGTACGACAACCGGATCAAACAGCTCCAGGACCAGCTCGAGAACAGCCGCCGGGCGCAGCAGATGGAGCTGGAGAAGCCGCGGCAGCAGCCTGAGACGCGGCCGGTCGAGACGCCCGAGCCGGCGCCCGTCGAGAAGGTTGCCGCCAAGGAGACACCGCCGCCGGTCGTGCCGGCCGCCCAGCCGCCGGTCGAGCGCGAGCCCCAGCGGGTCGTGCCCGAGCCGACCCCGGTCCAGGCCGCGCCCGTGCAGGCGCCGCAGGTCCGCAAGACGCAGCCCGGCGACCTGGTCCAGGCCGGACCCGGAGTCACGGCTCCGCGTCTGACCTCGCGGGTCGATCCGCGCTACCCGGCGTCGGCCCAGCGGCTGAACAAGGCCGCCACGATCGACATCCGCGTGCTGGTGGATGAGACGGGCAGGGTCCTCGAAACGCAGCGGGTCGGCGCCAAGGCCGGCTTCGGCTTCGACGAGGCGGCCATCGACGCTGCCCGCCGGGCCTCGTTCACCCCGGCCACCAAGGAAGGCGTGCGCGTGAAGATGTGGTACACGATGCGGGTGGCCTTCCAGCCCGTCCGCTAGGTCTCATCTGTCCTGCAAAGCGAAACGCCCGGCTCTCGCCGGGCGTTTCTTTTTGATACTTGCCCTTTTAGCGGCGGGTCTTGCCCTTGGGCGGAGGAGGAGGCTGGACCGGCTCCACGGAGTAGCGCTGGTGCAGGTGGACCGGCGTCTTCGACACCTTCCGCATCCGCAGATTCAGCATCTCCACCAGGATCGAGAAACCCATGGCGAAGTAGATGTACCCCTTGGAGATGTGCTGCTCGAAGCCCTCGGCCACGAGGGACATGCCGATGAGCAGCAGGAAGCTCAGAGCGAGCATCTTGACCGTGGGGTGGCGCTCCACGTAGCTGCTGATGGGGCCCGCGGCGAAGAACATCACACCCACCGCGATGACCACGGCCGCCATCATGATGGCCAGCTCGTCGGCCATGCCGATGGCAGTGATCACCGAGTCGAGAGAGAAGACGATGTCCAAAGCCAGGATCTGGACGATGACGCTCGTGAAGGAGGCGCCCGCCTTGGTGTTGTCCTCCCCCTCCTCGCCTTCCAGCTTGTCGTGGATCTCATGCGTCGCCTTGGCCAGCAGGAAGAGGCCGCCGATCAGCAGGATGAGGTCACGGCCGGAGATCTCCTGGCCGAACATCGAGAAAAGGGGGTTGGTGAGCCGGGCCATCCAGGCGATGGACGCGAGAAGGGCCAGGCGGATGAACATCGCCAGCCCGAGGCCCACCTTGCGGGCCTTGGCCTGCTGGTCCGCGGGAAGCTTGCCGGCCAGGATGGAGATGAAGATCACGTTGTCGATGCCCAGGACGATCTCCAGGACCGTCAGGGTCAGCAGCGCGATCCAGCTCTCGGGGTTGCTCATCCACTCCATCGATCCACCTCTCTCGTCGGAGTCTTTCCCGGAAGATCCGGAGACGGGGCGGATTCTAGCAAAGCTCCGGCCGGCTGGCCTCGTGGCATAATCGCGCCGCCATGAGCGACACTACGACCCAGGGGATCCGCGTGCAGGTCGAAAGCTTCTACGACGAGGACCGCAGCGCTCCTCAGGAGAACTACTACTTCTTCGCCTACCGGGTGACGATCTCCAACGTGGGCGAGGAGCCGGCGCAGCTCGTCAGCCGCGACTGGATCATCACCGACGCCACGGGATACCAGCAGCAGGTGCAGGGTCCCGGAGTGGTCGGCGAGCAGCCGCTCCTCGCTCCCGGGGAGTCTTTCGAGTACACGAGCTTCTGCCCGCTCACGACCCCGGTCGGCTCGATGCACGGCACCTACCGCATGGTGCAGGAGAACGGGGAAAGCTTCGACGCGGTCATCGCGCCGTTCTCGCTGGCGGTACCGCACTCCGTGAATTAGGCCCGCCGCTTGCACCTCAGGGCGGCATGGCCACCGCAAAGTCCAAGAAAAAGACAACTCCTGACCTGGTGACTGCGGCGGCCGTGCCCGCCAAGGCTTTGGAAGGAGAGTTCCCCGCGATCGACCTGCCGGTCCGGCCGCCGTTCCCGCCCATGGAGGCGGCTTCGGAGGACGAGATCCCTTCCGGCGAGGGCTGGCTCTACGAGCCCAAATGGGACGGCTTCCGCTGCCTGGCGTTCCGCAAGAGCGACCAGGTTCTTCTCCAGTCC
>JANOCF010000117.1:0-3355 GCA_031412055.1 Holophagales bacterium
CTGAGCCTGCGTCCCTTTGGGACTGGAGAGGTGTGCGGGCTGCCTTCGGCGCTAATTCCGGCCCCCCTCCCCTGCCCTCCCCCGCTGCGCGGGAGAGGGAGCCCCCGCCCGCTCTAGCGGTCAGAGTTAGCGTTTAGAGGGACAGGGAGGTGAGGATTTAGCGCGACGCACTCTCGGAACACCCGCTGAGATTACCGGACCGACTGCGGCAGCCAGGCCTCGCCGCCGGGATCGTGCATCTCCCAGTAGGGGATGCGATCGCATTTCGCCAGGGAGTAGACGGTGCCGTCCTGGCGCTCGAAGCGCAGGAGACGGTGGGGGGATTCCCGCTCGAAGGTATAGGCCAGGGAGTCCTGATCGCGGGTCAGGCGGATCTCCACCCCCGCCGGGACCGCCCGCTTCTCCACCTTCCAAGGCGCGGCTTCCAGCTCCGGAAACTTCGACTGCATCAGCGAGGGGAAGAGGCTCAGCGTCGCGGGAGACTTTCCAGAGACGAAATCGCGCAGCAGGGCAGGCAGGCCGTCCTCGGGGAGGGCCTCGGCGGGGTACGGCAGGGAGCGGTCCCCCTGGCCGTCGAAATACGAGCGGGTCTCCAACTGTCCCCGGGCCACCTGCGCCGTCGAGATGCCGCAGGCCTCCGAGCTGGTGGCCGAGACCTTCTGCAACGTCGCGGTGTCGCGGCGGAAGTAGACGCTGGCCATCTGGTGGTAGGTGTAGACGCCGGTCGGCACGTCGCGCACGTGGTTCATCTTGAGGACCTCGAAGTCCCCACCCGTGTCGGCCTTCACGTCCAGTTGGGAGTTCCAAGACTCCTTGACCAGGATCAGCAGGGCGCGCCCGTTGTAGCTCTTGCCGTAGCGAGCCCAGGCGGCCTCGTAGGCGCAGAACTCGGCCTTGCCGTCGTCCCAGAGCGGGTCCCGGCGCCAGGAGCCGTCGCCGGGCGAGGGCTTGCCGGTCTGGCCGGCGAGCGAGGCCGCGCTGACCATGCCGCCGGGCTCGTCCAGAAAATCGGAGCGGATGGCCCAGAGGGATAGCGCCAGGAAGAGGAGGGCGGCGAGCGATTTCAGGACGATCTTCATGTGACCCCTGGCAGTATATCGTCGAGACGGATCAGGTAGGATCTAGCCCGACGAACATGAGAAACATCACGATGCCCTGGTCCCGCACATGGCTGCCGTGCGCTCCGCTCGCCGTGCTCTTGATATCGGGAGCAGCGGCCTGCCAGCCCCGCGAGCCTTCCCCCGTCCTCGAGTTCTCGGGACGTGGAGGGGAATTCCGCGTCCTCCTCCCGGGCGAGCCGCCCGGGCTGGATCCGAACGTGACCGGCAACGAGATCGCCCAGCTCCTGGCCGCGAACCTCTACAGCACCCTGGTCACCCTGGACGCCGAAGGCCGCCTCCTGCCCGACCTGGCCGCGAGCTGGGAAGCCTCCGACGGCGGCCGGACCTACACCTTCCATCTGCGCGGCGGCGTCCGCTGGCACGACGGCAAGCCGTTTGGGGCGGAGGACGTCCGCTTTACCCTGAAGCGCCTGAACCGGCAGCCCTCCATGTCCCACGAGGCCGTCCGCCGAATCGCGCGCATCGACACGCCGGACGAGCGCACGGTCGTCCTGCGCCTGGAGGAGCCCTGGGCACCCTTCCTGACGACCCTGGCCTGGGGAGGGACCTACATCCTGCCGCGCCATCTCGCCGATGCCCGTGGCCTCCTCCCCGCCCTCGACTCCCGGCCCGTCGGGACCGGCCCCTTCCGGTTCCGCGAGTGGGTCCGGGGCCAGCGCATCGAGCTGGAGGCAAGCCCCCGCTTCCACCGCACCGGCCCGTTCCTGGACCGCGTGGTCTATCGCGTGGTCCCCGACACGAGCCGCGCCGTGGAGATGCTCCGGCGCGGCGAGATCGACTACCTCCAGACACGGGTGTCGCCCGACATGGTGCCGGGGCTGCAGAAGACCGCCGGCATCCGGGTCGTCACCTCCCCGACCTTCTCGCGCCTCTACTGCGCGTTCAACCTGCGCCGGCCCCCGTTCGGAGACATCCGGGTGCGCGAGGCGATCAACCGCGCCATCGACCGCAGCGAGGTGGTCCGGAAGGCGCAGTTCGGCTACGGCGTGCCGGGGCTCGGCTTCTACACTCCCGCCATCTCCTGGGCCTACCACGGCGAAGCCCATGTTCCCCCGTTCGACCTCGCCCGGGCGCGGGCGCTCCTGGACGAGGCGGGGCTCGCCCCGGACGGCAACGGCGTCCGGGTCCGGCTCGAGATGCTGCTGGCCCCCGTCTCTCCCCTCGCCGAGACGGGCACGCTGCTGCGCGAGCAGCTGCGCGACATCGGCATCGAGGTGCGCCTGATCGCGGTGCCGTTCTCCGAGTGGCTGGACCGGGCCCTCCACCAGCAGGACTTCGACCTGACGTTGCTGGCGGGCTCGCATGGACCCGATCCCGAGAACCTGAGCTTCCGCTTCGGCTCCCGTTCCCCCATCCGGGCCTTCGGCTACGCGAGCCCCGAGCTCGACGCGGCGCTGGCCGAAGGGGCGCGCACCCTGGACCTCACGCAGCGCGCCCGCGCCTATCACCGCGCCCAGGAGATCCTGGCCCGGGATCTGCCCATCGCCCCGCTCGCCGAGGGGGTCCACTTCACCGTGTTCCGCAGCCACGTCCGCGGGCTCTCCTACACCGAAGGGCGCGGCCTGGTCCCCAACCACGACTTCAGCCTGGTGCGCATCCGGTCTTGAGCGCCCCTTCCAGCCCCTTCAGTCCCTCCGGCCACCGGCGCTGGTGGCGCGACTGGCCCTGGGCGGCCAAGCTCGCCGTCCTCCTGGGCCTGCTCGCCGTGGTGCCGCTCGCCTTCGTCACCGTGCTCAACGGTGCCGCGTCGCGCTCCGAGCTGATCGCCGCCACCCGCGAGCAGAACCTCCAGCGGGCGCGGAGCACGGCCGGAGTCATCGACGGCCACCTGGCGGGAGTCCTCTCCGACCTGGAGTTCGTCGCGCTGGCGCCCGGCACCGTGCGCTTCCTGGCCGGCGACCCGGACCCGCGGCTGCGGCAGGACATCCTCGTCTCCCTGGGGCAGCTGCGCGAGACCCACGACTTCGACGCCCTGTTCCTGGCCGACCCGGCGGGACGCGTCCTGCTCGCCAGCGATCCGCGCCTGCAGGGCCGCAACGTCATCGCCAACCGGTACTTCCTGGAAGCGGCGGCCGGCAACACCCTGGTGCACGAGCCCCGGTTCGCTCCGGAAGAGGGCGAGGTCTACTTCCATGCCTCCGCGCCGGTACGCCGCCCCGACGGTCCCATCGTGGGGGTCGCGGTAGGGCGGGTGCCGATGTCGGTCCTGGACAAGATCATCCGCGGCGACACGG
>JANOCF010000118.1:0-8979 GCA_031412055.1 Holophagales bacterium
CGGTCAGCCAGGCCATGGTGGGCATCAGGTCGTACGGGCTGCCGTGCTGCATGCGGTAGCCGCGCTTGACTCCGGGTCCGACGATGAACAGCACCCCCTTGGCTTCCAGCCCGTGCTCGCCCGGCCGGGGAACCCCCTTCGGGTCCATGGACTGAGGGTGCGGCTCGGCTCCGTGGTCCGAGGCGACGATGAGCCATGTGTCGGGATGCTTCGCTTCCAGGATCTCGGCCAGGAAGGTGTCGACGTAGCGATACACCCCCTCGATGATGCCGCGGTCGCGCTCGAGGTTCTTCGGCTGGACCGCGAAGCGCTCGGGCTCCACGAGGTCCCAGCCGTAGTGCTGCACCGGATCGGGTCCCCGCAGGTAGAGCATCTGCAGGTCCGTGGGCCGCTCGCGCATGAGATCGAGGCCGCTGCGCAACAGCGGATAGTCGACCCGGAAGTAGGTCTTGAGCCAGGAGTAGACGTTGCGGTCGTTCCACGGCGCCTCTCGGAGGACCGCGATCTGCTCGTCCGTAAACCGGCCGCGGCGCTGGAGCTCGTCGTAGGGGAAGGCATCCCGGCCGATCCAGTGCCGCTGCAGCGTGGGAGCGATGTCGAGCGGGAAGAAGTCCTTCTCCAGCTTGCCCAGGGTTTCCCGGTCCGCGGTCCAGTAGTTGCGGTCCTCGAAGAGCATCTCGGCCAGGGCCGGGTTGGCGTGATCGCTGATCACGTAGCCGTTCACCTCCTCGGCCGGCCAGCTCGCCCACCAGCCGATCACGCCGGCGCTCACACCCTTGCGGGTGGCCAGCTCCCAGATCGCCCGCCGCCGCCGCGCATTGCTGGTGACCGGGATGAGGTCGCCGTTGGGGAGCTGCGAGGTGAAGCTGAGGACCCCGTGCTCCTCCGGCCGGGCTCCGGTCGCCACCGTGGTCCAGACGACCGGGGAGAACGTGCTGGAGATGGTCTCGAACCGGGGCATGGACGCCCCTTCCTCCATCAGCTTGCGGAAGGCCGGCAGCTCGCCGCGCTCCAGGAGCGGTCCGAGGACTGTCCAGGTGGCGCCGTCGACCCCGACGAAGATCACGCGCGGCTTAGGGGACGCTGGCGGGGTTTCCGACGGCTTGGGCGTGTCCGGGCGGCAGGAGCCAAAGGCCAGCACCAGGCAGGCCATGAGAGCCAGTCGGACGGAAATCGACGCGATTCGCATGATTCGAGGGACCGGACGGGCACGGGCTCCGGCGGACGCGGATTGTAGCAGCCCTTGAACTCCCGGGGCCGCGCCGCTAGTCTGGCGGCATCCGACCCATGAACGATTCCCCACCGATCTCCGTCGTCATCCCCACCCACAACACCCGGGAGCTGACCCTCGCCTGCGTCGGGTCGCTGGCCAGGTCCGGCCTGGACGGGCTGGAGATCATCGTGGTGGACGACGCCAGCCGCGACGGCACAGCCGAGGCTCTCTCCGGGCAGGTCCAGGTTCTGCGCATGGATCCGGGCGTGGGCTTCACCCGGGCTGCCAACGCGGGCCTGGCGCGGGCACGAGGAGAGATCCTGCTGCTGCTCAACAGCGATACTGAGGTCCAAACGGAGGTCGAAGCGGGCGCCTTCGGTCCCCTTCTCGAAGCCTTCCGCGCCGACCCTCGCCTCGGCGCTGCCGGCGCCGCGCTGCACTACCCGGACGGCAGCCCCCAGTGGAGCGGCGGCCGGGAGCCCAGCCTGCTCTGGCTGTTCGGCCTGACGAGCGGGCTTCCCGCGCTGCTGGGACGGCTACGCCGCTACCGGCAGCTCAAACCGGTCGGAGCCGCGCCGGGCGGAGTCGCCTGGGTCACGGGCGCCGCCATGGCCATCCGCCGCCAGGCCTGGCAGGAGGTCGGCCCGCTCGAAGAGGGCTACCGCTTCTACGGCCAGGATCTGGACTTCTGTCTGCGTCTCCGGGATGCGGGCTGGAGGGTCGGGCTGGTGCCGGAGTTCCGGGTGCTCCACCACCACGGAGCCTCGATAGGAAAACAGAGCTCGGGAGGCCGCCAGCATACCGAGCTGCTGTGGACCGACCTGCTGCGGTGGGCGCGCCGGTACCGGGGGGGAAGCTGGGCAGGCCGGGCTACGCTGGCCTTGCGCGGCGGAGCCGCCCTCCGGCTCGCGGGCCGAGGCCTGCTCTATCCATTCTTGCCGGCGGATCGGAAATCGGCATGGAAGGAGGAAAGCCGGACCCTGGCCAAGGAGGCCAGGGCGCTCCGGGAGGTAAATGAGGAGGCCGGACGCCTGCGCGGCGCCCGGCCCTGAATCCCGGTCAGTCCGGAATGAACGTGCAGACGATCCGGGAGTTCTCGATCCGGTCGCCCGGTCCAAATCCCGTGATGACCTTGGCGTTGACGTAGTAGGTTTTGGTGCCCAGTCCCTGGCTGTAGATCCGCTTGTGGGACATGGTCCAGTCGATATCGGAGTCCGGCGGCAAGGCGTCGGAAGCCTCGTAGTCGGTGGCGTTGATCGACTGGTCGTTGTTCGTGCAGAGCGTCGGATCGGCGTTCTTGACGCCGACGGCGATGCGGTCGCCGCCGATGTTGCTGCCGTGGTTGAGCTTGATCTGCGCCCAGGCGCGGACGATCACCTTGCCCGGGGCTCCCGCCGTGATCGTGCAGGAGTTCACCTCGGTGCAGGCACCGGCCGAAAGGTCGATCTGTCCCACCTCGCGCACCACGGTGATCGACTTCTTCGTCTTCGAGAACTGCTCGATGGGGAACCGCGTGAAGTAGCCGGTCACGTCCGCGATGGCGTGGCTGGGGCTGAACTGGACGCGGAGGTTCAGGTCGGCGGGCACCAGGTTGGTGCCGGCGATCGGAACGATCAGGCCGTTCGCGATGTTCATGGGCGGGTTCAGCTTCTGGTAGTTGATCGAGGAGGCGAACGGCTGGGGCTCACCATACGCCCAGGCCAGCATGTTCCCCTTGCCCAGGGGATCGATGGCGATCAGGTTGAGCACCACCGCCGAGGCCACCGGCTCCGCTCCTCCGGACGGAACGCCGCATCCGCCGAGCGTCCCGCCCTGGGGACCGAACTCGGTGACGCCCGCGACCTGGAAGCTGTAGACCTCGCCGGGCATCAGGATCGTGCCGTTCCCCTGGCGGGTGTCGAGGATGCGGCACGGTTCGAGCGGCACGAACACCAGATCGGCGGTGGCGTCGCCCAGGGCGGCGGCGCGCGCCAGCCGGAATTCCGACATGGCGGTGTCCACGGCCTCTCCGTCACCGGCGGCGACGGACTGCAGGCGCTCATCTGACAAGGACTCGGCGATCCTCCTGGCGTCGGCTTCGAGGATGGCCGGTTCGGTGGGACGTAGCATGCGCCGCTCCAACTCCTCGGCGATGTGCGCGCGGGCCGCGGCCCGGAGGGCGGAGCGGGTGTCGAAGCCTTCCTGCGGCTTCTTCAGTGCCTGGGCCTGGACCTGGGTGAGCGACAGCGCAAAGACGGCGCCCAGGCAGGCGGCTGACTTCCAAGTACATTTCATTGGCAGCTCCTTTCCTGGGTAGCGTCAATCCGGGATGAAGGTGCAGATCAGACGGGAGTTCTCGATGGCGTCGCCCGAGTTGGCCCCGTTCAGCATCTGCCCGCTTAAGCGATACGTCCTGGTCGTGCCCGCCGCCTGCGCGAAGGCCCGGCCGTGGCTGACCGTGAAGTCGACGTCCGGGTTGGTGCCATGCCCCGCCGAGATCTCGAAGTCCGAGGCGTTGACGGAGTCCGGGTCGTTGCACGCGACCGTCGCGGCGGTCTCGATGCCGATGGCCACCCGGTCGGCCGTGCCCGCGGTGTGATTCACCACGAACTGGCCCCAGGCCTCGACCACCACGGTGCCGTCGGAGTCGGCGGTCACGGTGCACAAGTTGAGCTCCTTGCAGGCTCCGTCCGCCATGTTGGTCAGCACCGTGTTGTCGTTGTTGATCAGCGTGGACTTCAGGCCGCCCTGGAACTGCTCGACCGGGAATCGGGTGAAATAGCCGATGACGTCGGCGATCAGGTGCACGCGGCTGATGCGGGCTTCGACGGTGAGGTCGTACTGCACGGTGGAGACGCCCGCGATCGGGATGATCAGACCGTTGGCGATGTTCATGTCGAGCTTCTGGTAGTTGATCACCGAAGCGAACGGCTCGGGCTGGTTGAACTCCCAGGCGCCCATGTTGCCCCGGCCTTCGGGGTTGACCGCGATGAGGTTGATCATGACCGCGGCGGCCTGGGGAGTGGTCGCACCCAGGGGGATGCCGCAGCCGCCCGGCGTGCCGCCCTGCAGCTCAAAGCCGGTCGTGCCCACGACCTCGAAGTGGCGCGGCTGATCGATCTGCAGGATGCCGCCCGGCGTGCGCGAGTCCCCGCGGGTGTCGATGACACGGCAGGGGGAGACGGGCACGTAGAGGAGCTCGGACTCAGGGTTGCCGATGGCCGAGGCCACCACCCTTTCCAGACGGGGCTCGGTATCGGCGGCATCGGCGGCATTGGCCTCAGTCGCCTGCGGGGTGGTCTGGGCGAGCACCTTCGCCAGGTCCTCTCCTTCAAGGAGGCTTTCGACCTGCGCGTCCGAGAGGGAGCGCACGATCCGCTGGGCGTCGTTCGCCATCACTTTGGGATCGGCCGGCCTCACCAGCCGCTCCTGGATCGATTCAACGACCCGCTCGCGGGCTGCCTCCCGCTGCTGAGCGCGCTGCTCAGCCGGGGTCTCCGCCTGGGAAACAGCCGCCGCCGCCATCCCGAGACCCATCAAGCCCCACACCAGGGTCTTCTGCAAAGCACTTCTCATGGGCGTCTCCTTGCCAAGTTGTTGAGCCGATGACTTCGTCGAAGCTTCCCGCTCCGCTGCCCATCACCAACAAGACCTATGAGGTAGAGACAACGCGTACAACTACGTCATGGCCGCGGTCCCTCTGCAAGAGACAAGCCAGCTTGACTCATATCCAACTTCAGATATAGCTCCGAGGGAGATGGTCCGAAAAACGGGGCTGGAAAAAGGTAAAACTTGCCATCTGAAGGGCGTCGGTATAGAAAGCAGCCCGGATGCAGGACATCTACCGCTATCGCGACCTGGTGCGCGCCCTCGTGGCGCGGGAGCTGAAGGTGCGCTACCGGCGCTCCGCCATCGGCTTTGTGTGGACCATGCTGCAGCCGCTGCTGACGATGCTGGTCCTGCAGACGGTATTCAGCTCGGTGTTCCGCGGTTTCGCCATCACGAACTACCCGGTGTATGCGCTGGCGGGGATAATGTTCTGGAACTTTTTCAGCCAGAGCATCGTCTCCTCCATGAACAGCCTGCGGGGCAACGCCCAGCTCCTGCAGAAGCTGCCGGTACCCACGGCGGTCTTCCCGCTCGCCAACGTGATCTCCGGGGTGGTGAACCTCGCCTTCGCCCTGGTGCCGCTGCTGCTGATCCTGCTGGTGACGGGCCACCCGCTCACGCCGGCGCTGCTGTTTCTTCCGGTCTCGATCCTCATCGCCGCGCTGTTCACGCTCGGAGCCGGCCTGCTGCTCGCGCCCCTGGCCGTCTTCTTCAGCGACGTGGTGGAGCTGATCGGCGTGATCATGTCGCTCCTGATGTACCTGACGCCGGTCTTCTATCCCAAGGAGATCGTGCCCGAGCCCTTCGCCTGGATCGTCCGCTACAATCCGATCCGCTCGATCCTGGAGGTCTTTCGCGATCCCATCTACCAGGGAGAGATTCCTCCCCTGTCGCACCTCGCGGTGAGCGTCGGCATCGCGGTCCTCGTCTTTGCTCTCGGCTTCTGGGTCTTCCGCAGGAGCAGCGACCGCATCCCCTTCTACGTCTAGAACGATGACCGACGACATCCGCATCCGGATCGACGACGTCTCGCTCTGCTACCGGCTGGCGAAGCAGCGCATCCCGAGCATCAAGGAGTATGCGATCCACTGGATGAAGGGGGCGCTGGTCTACGAGAAGCTCTGGGCGCTGCGCGACGTCACCTTCACCGTGAGGCAGGGGGAGACGGTAGGGATCGTGGGGCGCAACGGCGCGGGCAAGAGCACTCTCCTCAAGGTGATCTCGCGGGTGCTCAAGCCGTCCCAGGGGACGGTCGAGGTGCGCGGGATCGTGGCGCCGATCCTCGAGCTCGGGACCGGCTTCGACCACGAGCTCACCGGGCTCGAGAACATCCACCTCAACGCGCTCCTTCTCGGCCGCACGCGCAAGGAGATCCAGGAGAAGCTGGAGGAGATCGTCGACTTCAGCGGCCTGGGGGACTTCATCCGCGCGCCGATCCGCAACTACTCGTCGGGCATGCTCGCGCGCCTCGGCTTCTCCATCGCCACGGCGTGGCTGCCGGAGATCCTGATCCTCGACGAGGTGCTGTCGGTCGGGGACGCGGCCTTCACCGAGAAGTGTGAGCAGAAGATGCGCACCTTCCACGACGCGGGGATCACGATCCTGGTGGTCTCCCACAGCGAGAAGACCATCAAGGAGACCTGCACGCGCTGCATCTGGCTGGACGCCGGCCAGTTGCGGGCCGACGGCGAGACCACGGAGGTCATGGCAGCCTACGCTCGTGGCGGCCACGACCCGGTGGAACGGGCGGCGGGTCAGCTCCACAAGGTTTGAACTCCTAAGGCTGCCCCAGCACCTCGCGATACGCGGCCAGGAGATCCGCCACCACTCCAGCAGGATCGTGCCGCTCCCGTCGCGCCTGGCGTCCGTTCTCCACCAGCCGCTGCGCCAAACCGGGCTCGCGATGAAGTCGCGCCACCGCGCGGGCAAAGGCGGGCGGGTCCGCCGCGACCAGGGCCTCCCGTCCGTCCTCCACCTCCAGGCCGGCCACGGCAGCCGGGGTTCCGATGACGGGAGCTCCCCGGGCCCAGGCCTCCAGGATCTTCATCCGCACGCCCGACGCGATGCGCAGGGGCACGGCCAGGATCGAGCCGGGAGCGAAGGCCTCGGCGCTGTCCCGGGGAGACGGATGGTGCACGGCGCCGGGCAGGGGTAGAGCGCCGGGATCGGCGCCGAACACGTGCAGGACCGCTCCCGGAGACTCCGCGCGCACCGCGGGCCAGACTTCTCCCAGAAACCAGGCGACGGAGTCCTCGTTCGGCAGCCAGCCCCGGCTGGCCAGGAGAACCAGGGGCGGATCGCCCGGAAGCACGGAGGGTCCGGGAGCGAGCTCGGGAAAGGGCGCCCGAACCACCCGGACGCGTCCTCCGCCGCCTGAAAGCTCCCGAAGACGCGCCGCGTCCTCTTTGCTGAGCGGGAAGGTCGCGGCAACCCGCCGCACCGCCTCCCCTTCCCACCGGGCCAGCCGCCGCGCCTCGATCCCCAGGACCTTGCCCTTCAAGCCCATGGTCCGCCGGGCCGTCGCCGCCCAGAGGTCGCTCTCGACGTTCTGAGCCCGCAGCACCAGGGGAACGCCATGCCGGAGCGCGGGCTCGGCCTGGGCCAGAGCCTGGAGCTGCTCGGCGTGAACGATGTCGAAGCGCTCCGCCGACAGCCGCCGCTCGACCTCCTGGCGCACGGCCGGCCGGGCATGGCGTGCCATGGCCAGTGGAAGCCGCCCGCGCCAGGAACGGACCAGGGCCGCGGCCGGATTTCCAGGACGGGACGGGATCAGGACCGGCTCGCACCAGTCCCTCAGCCTCTCCTCCACCTCCGGACCCGGGACCGGATCGACAGGAGCGATGAGCGTTACCCGGCAGCCCGCGGCGGCCAACCCCTCCAGCGTGAGAGACAGCAGCAAGCGTCCGCCGTCGACCGGCGGCCAGGGCGATTTCGTGGCCACGACCAGAACGTTGAGGACTTTGAGCGCGCTCAAGAGACTTTCACTATTTCATCGAAAGACATTTTCTTCTGGATTCCGTTTCTTATAGGGGTGAAATGCTAGCCACTACATCCACAGCCACCCCATGGGGAATCGAAGCCCGGTTGGTCCAGGTCGAGGTCGACGTCCACAACGGCCTGCCGCAGGTGCAGATCGTGGGACTCGCCGACGCCGCGGTGAAGGAGAGCCGCGAGCGTGTGCGAGCCGCGATCAAGAACTGCGGCTTCGACCTGCCACCGAAATCCATCGTCATCAATCTAGCCCCCGCGGATCTCCGCAAGGAGGGAAACCATCTCGATCTTGCCATCGCCCTGGCGCTCCTGGCCGCCCATGACCAGCTTCCCCAGGAGGTCCTCAAGGGAAGACTGATCTGCGGCGAGTTGGGACTCGACGGGGAGATCCGCCCGGTCCGGGGCGGTCTCGCCATCGCCGACCTCGGGCACCGGCTCGGAGCCCGGGAGGTGCTCCTGCCCGCCTCCAACGCCGGGGAGGCCGCCGCGCTCGGGAGCATACCGGTGATCCCGGTGCGGGGTCTTGCCGAGGCGGTCCAGCACCTGCTCGGCGAGAGGCCGATCCGGGCCGTGGATCCCCACGCCTTCCCGATCGACGTGCCGGACAAGGTCCACGACCTCTCCGAGGTGCGCGGCCAGGAGATGGCCAAGCGCGCCCTGGAGGTGGCGGCGGCCGGAGGGCACAACCTCCTCTTCATCGGCCCGCCGGGAGCGGGCAAGACCATGCTCGCCCGGCGCCTGCCCGGGATCCTGCCGCCGCTCACGCTGGCCGAGGCCATCGCGGTGACCAAGATCCACTCGCTGGTGGCCGAGGAGCCGCCGGCCGGGCTGGTCCGCCGCCGGCCGTTCCGCTCGCCCCACACCGGGACCAGCACGGCCGGCCTGGTCGGAGGCGGCAGCAGCCCGCGTCCGGGAGAGGCGAGCCTGGCTCACAACGGGGTCCTCTTCCTGGACGAGCTGCCGGAGTTCCGGCGCGACACCCTGGAGGCGTTGCGACAGCCCTTGGAGGAAGGGTTCGTCACCGTCGTCCGGGCGCGCGCGCGCCTCCAGTTTCCCGCCCGATTCGCGCTGATGGCCGCGATGAACCCCTGAAGTTGCGTGCCCCAGTTGCCAGATCTTCAAGGGAAGAGGGCGGTTGGGGTGGGTGAAAGTTGGCAAGGGCAATATCGATCTCCCCGTCTCCTACG
>JANOCF010000119.1:0-13968 GCA_031412055.1 Holophagales bacterium
CGGCGAGTTCCGGCACCTGGCTCCGATCTCCCTGTGGGCCGCCATGCTGATCACCGCCTACTCCGGAATCGAGTACTTTGTGCGCTTCGGCAAGCTCATCCTCAAGGGCGAGGTGCCGATCTCCCTGTTTCCCCCATCCGGTCCGAGGCAATAGATGGAACATTCGTTTCTTCAGCGACTCGCGCTGTTCGCGAGGCGCCGGTACTGGACTGTCTTCGCCGCGTTCGCGGTGCTGGTCCTCATCTCGGTCGGCCTGATCCTGCGCCTCAGCTTCGACACGGACATGCTGAGCCTCCTGCCCCGGAAGGACCCGGCGATCCGCACCTATATCGAGACGCTGGAGGACTTTGGCAGCAACACCCTCCTGCTGGTGGCGATCCGGATTCCGGAGGGCAAGGTCGTCGATCCCTACCAGGCCTTCACCGACCAGCTCGCCGAGCGCCTTGCCCGTCTCCCCGATCTCAAGTCGGTGCAGCACCGGATCGGCGATCCCGAAGAGCTGCTGCGGACGTTCTATCCCAAGGCGCTCCTCTTCCTGGACGACGCCGGGCGCAAGCAGCTCGAAGCGCGCCTTTCCGACGAGGGCATCGAAAGGCACGTGCGCGAGCTGCGGCGCCAGCTCGCGACACCCCAGGGACTCGGTGCCAAGGAGCTGCTGCGAATCGACCCGATGGGCCTCGCGGACGTGTTCCTGCAGCGCCTTCAGTCCTCCCGCGGCGCGCTCAAGGTGGACTGGACGAGCGGGTACTACCTCTCGGGCGACCAGCGTCTCCTCCTGATCCTCGCCGAGCCGGTAAGTCCGCCGCAGGACATCGAGTTTGCCGAGCGCCTGGCCGCCTCGGTGGACGGAATCGTCGCGGACGTCACCCGGGAGTGGCCGGAGATCGCCGGTACGGATGAGTCGGCGCCGCCCCCGCCGGAAGTCGTCGTCGGCGGTCCCCACCTCACGGCGCTCGGCGACGCCGCGCTGATCCGCAAGGACATGCTGCTCAACCTCGGCACCACGATACCCAGCGTGCTGCTGCTGTTCTGGTTCACCTTCCGCCGGCCGTGGACCCTGATCTACGCGATGCTGCCGCTGCTGAGCGGCCTGCTCTTCACCTTCGGATTCGCCGAGCTGACACTCGGCTCCCTGAGCTCGGCGACGAGCGTGGTGGCGGCTCTGCTGGTCGGTCTCGGCATCGACTTTGTGATCGTCTCGTACGGGAGGTACGTCGAGGAGCGCCAGCGGGGCGCGACGCTGGAGGAGGCCCTGCTCGCCATGACCGGCTCCAACGGCCGGGCCGTCCTGGTGGGCGCGGTGACGACGACCGCGACGTTCTGGGCGTTCTCGTTTACCCAGTTCACGGGCCTGAGCCAGATGGGGTTTCTCACCGGCACGGGGATCCTCTTCTGCGCGTTCTCGGTCTTCCTCCTCCTGCCGGCGATGCTCGCCTGGAGCGAGGACCACCACTCGCGGCGGCAGACCCAGCCCAAGCTCTTCCTGCATAGCTTCGGCTCCAAGGGGCTCATGCAGCTATGCCTCCGCCATCCGCGGCCGACCCTGCTGGCCGGAGTCGTCGTCACCCTCGCGTCGCTGGCGCTGGCGTTCGGCATCGAGTTCGACGAGAGCATGAAGACGATGCGGCCCAAGGGGAACCGGGGTATCGACGTGACCGAGGAGGTCGGAAGGAAGTTCGGCTCCGGTTTCGACTCGATGCAGATCATCGTCACCGGCGACTCGCCCGAGGAGGTCATCGAGCTTTCGGGCCGGGCGGCGGATGGGGCGCAGCGGCTGGTGCATGCCGGCACGCTCTACGGCTTCAGCGGCGTGACTTCGCTGATCCCGCCGCCGTCGCAACAGCAGGAGTCGCTCGCCTGGATTGAGCGGCAGAGGAGCGAGGGGCTCGACTTCGAGCGCATCCGCGGGACGTTCGTCCGCGCGGCGGCGGCGGAGGGGCTGCGCGCCGACGGCTTCGCGCCGGGGCTCGAGCTCCTCTCCCAGGCCCTCAGCCTGTCGGCTCCGATCGGCTATGAAAGCTTTCAGGACAGCCAGCAGACGCGGCTGCTGCTGGAGCGCTATCTGCGCAAGACCGAGCGCGGCTGGAAGGGCGCCGTCTACCTCTATCCGCCGGACAACCGCTGGCGCCGCGAGCCGCCTCCGGACGCCGTCCGCCTCGCGGAGGACCTGGGGCCGAAGGCGGCCCTCAACGGCACCAACGTCATCAATCAGCGGGTGCGCGAGCTCGTGCTGAGGGACGCCTGGATCGCCGGCATTCTCGGGATCCTGCTGGTCACGGCGCTCATCTGGATGGACTTCCGCAGCCTGCCGCGGACTCTCGCCGCCCTGGTCCCCCTGACCATCGGCCTGATCTGGATGATGGGCGGCATGGTCGCGGTGAACACGCCGATGAACTTCATCAACATCTTCGTGACGACGATGATCATCGGCATCGGGGTCGACTACGGGGTGCATCTCATGCACCGCTTCCAGGAGTCGCAGGACCTTCCGTGGGACCAGTTCGAGAACGGGATCATCGAGACCGGCAAGGCGGTGGTGGCGGCCTCTGTCTCCACGATCTTCGGCTTCGGCTCGATGATGTTCTCGCACTACCCCGGTCTGCAGTCCACCGGCAAGGTGGCGATCCTGGGGGCGCTCTCAACCTGCCTGGTCTCGATCACGATGGTGCCGGCGGTCTTGGCCTGGAGGTACAAGAGCCGTCACCGCAAGTCGACGGCTGGCGGCGGGTAGGAGTCGGTCAGGCCTCTCCTCCCCAGCTCCACCACCGCGAAGCGGGGCGGGCACCAGAAGCGTACGGGCATCACGGACGTGCCGACGCCGGCGTTGATATAGAGGGTGGTGAAGCCGCGGCGGGTAGGGGAGGCGAACTCGTAGCGGCCGTAGTCGTAGTAGGAGCCCAGGGAGTCGCGGGTGGTCAGGGCTCCGAAGAAGGGGAGACGGACCTGCCCGCCGTGGGTGTGGCCGCCCAGGACGGCCTCGATCCCCCTCTGGGCCGCTTCCAGGACCACTGAGGGAGAATGGGCGAGTACGACGGTGGGCGTCCCCGGCGGTACGTAGGGGCTGCGGGCCATGGCCATCGCCAGGCGGGTTCCTCGCGTTCCCTCCCGGAGCTCCTTGGGCTTGTTCGGGCCGGTCAGCGGAGCGTCGACCAGCACCTCTCCTCCGGCTCCGGTTACCTGGAGATTGCGGTAGAGCACCGTACCTCCTCCCCAGCCCCAGAGACCCATCGTGCCTGCCTCGACCCGGTATGCCGAGCTGTCCTCGCCCCGGGCCTGCCACTCGCGGGGCTCGGGACCGTCCGCCGGCCAGACCCGCGCGAGCACCCGCACGACTCCTTCCTCCACCTCGGTGCGCACGCGCACCCGGTACCAGCGGTCCGGCAGGGGGACGACACCCGTGTCCAAATCAGACCCTTCGTTGAACGTCGTGCCCCGGGTCCACAGGAGGAAGCTGCCGGGCCGGCCGTGCTCGGGCCGTCCGCGGGTCAGGAAGTACAGCCGGTCCTCGCCCAGGACCTGCCGGCTGTGGACGACCAGCCCGGCCCCGACCTCCGGGCCGTCGATCAGCACGTCACAGACCGTGTCGTAGCCGCTCCAGGAGAGAGACCCGGACTCGTCGGTCATGCTGAGCGGCGCGGGGTCCCAATGGCTGTAGAAGTTCCGAAAGGGCTCGCCGCGCCGGGCACCGTAGTGCCACTCTCCCTTCCGTCGGATCGTCCGGAACGGCGAGGGCCAGGAGAACGCCAGCGCATCCGAGCCCACCTGCTGGTTGAGACCGAGGAGAAGGAGCCTCCCGTCCCGGCCGATCCGCCGCCCCTCGTTGGAGAGCAGCTCGACTCCGGCCCGCTCCAGGGATGCTACGACATGCCCCTGGTGCTCGCTGTGCCCCTGGACGCCGACGACCGGCGCGATCCTCCGCAGCTCGGCCATGAAGGCCATGGTGGCCGCGAGGTGGGGAGCCATCTCTTCCGGACGCGGCCGGTCCTTGACGAAATCGCCGCTGATCAGGATCAGGTTCGGCTTGGCCTCCGCGGTCTGTCTCAGCAGGCGGCGGAGCAGGAAGCTGTTCTCCGAGATGTGGAGGTCGCTGAGATGGACGGCCCGGAGGAGGGGGGCTTCCAGGTCGATGCGGACGATGTCCCGGAACAGGAGCCTCCTGGGCTCCAGCCAGAGCGCATCGCCGATCGCGAGAGTGACCAGCCCGGTCGCGATGGCGACGAGGGCGAAGAGGCGCAGCCCTCTCAAGACCAGGGGCCCGGACGGACGACCGCCTGAGCGGCGCGGGCCCGAGGCCCTCGGAATCCTCCCAGCAGGAACAGGAGAAGGGGACCCGCCACGAAGCCGCCGATATGGGCGAACCAGGCCACTCCGCCCCCTTCGGCCGCCTGGCCTCCCAGCGACATGAAGCCGGCGAAGGCCTGGAACAGGAACCAGAGCGGGAGGTAGACGATGGCCGGAATCTCCACCAGGCGGATGAAGAAGAGGATCCAGAACACCGTCACGATGCGCGCCTTGGGGTGGAGGAACAGGTAGGCCCCGAGCACGCCCGAGACCGCGCCGCTCGCCCCGATGGCCGGCACCGCCGACTGGGGGCTGAAGAAGGCGTGGGCGAACGTGGCCGCGTAGCCCGCCAGCAGGTAGAAGACCAGGTAGCGCAAGTGCCCCAGCCGGTCCTCGATGTTGTCGCCGAACACCCAGAGGAAGAGCATGTTGCCCAGGATGTGAGCCCAGCCGCCGTGGAGGAACATGGAGAGGAGGGCGCTCTTCGCCCCCGGACCCCACTCGCCCGGGGTGACCACCCCGCCGTCGAAGAGCTCCGCCGGGATGAAGGCCGACGACATCAGGAAGCCTTCCAGGCGCTCGCCCAGGGAGAGCTCGTAGAAGAACATCAGGACGTTGGCGACGATCAACGCCACCGTGACCAGCGGCGCGCCGTGGCGCCGGGGGTTCACGTCCCGGATCGGGAATGGCAGCAAGCTCAGTCTCCTAGGCCGGACGGATCCGGTGGACCCTCATCAGGTTGGTCAGCGGCTTGTCGCGGATGGGGTGGCCCATGAGGATGAGAATGCGCTCCCCGGGGGCGGCGAGCTGCGCGTCCCGGAGGTTGCGCTCCACCATCAGGACCACTTGGTCCAGGGTGTCGACCGCGGTGTCGGCCACCAGGGGGCGCACTCCCCAGACGAGCTGCAGCTGGCGCGCCACCCGCTCGTCCGGGGTGAACGCCACGATCGGCGCGGTCGGCCGGTAGCGGGCCACCAGCCGGGCCGTGAAGCCGCTCTGGCTGAACGCCACGATGCGCGAGATCTTCAGCTCGTCGGCAGCGTAGACCGCGGCGGCGGAGACCATGTCGGGCACGTCCAGCTCGCCGGCGTGGGCGTCCTGGGAGTCGGTGGGATCCAGCTGGAAGGTGCTGCGGGCGTTGGCGTGACCCAGCGGCTGCATCGAGGACTCGTCGGTGGCGATCTCCCGGGCGTAGGCCTCGGCCTCCAGGATGATCCTGGCCATGGTCTGCACCACGGCCACGGGGTACTTTCCAGCCGCGGTCTCGCCGGAGAGCATGAGGACGTCGGCGCCGTCGAACACCGCGTTGGCCACGTCCGTGGCCTCGGCGCGGGTGGGGCGGGGCTGCTCGATCATCGACTCCAGCATCTGGGTGGCCACGATGACCGGCTTGCCCGCCCGCCGGCCGGCAGCCACGATCCGCTTCTGGAGGACCGGCACGGTGTGGAGGGGCACTTCGACGCCCAGGTCGCCGCGGGCCACAATGAGGCTGTCCGCCGACTCGGTGATCTCGTCCTGATGGTCGAGGGCGGTGGCCCGCTCCAGCTTGGCTATGATCGGGATGCGGCCGCCCGCCTGGGTGACCACCTGGCGCAGCGCCTCGATGTGCGCGGCCTCGCCGACATAGCTGGCCGCGAGGTAGTCGGCCCCGCCTTCCACCGCGAAGGCGATGTCGGAGCGGTCCTTGGCGGAGATCTCGAAGGGGAGCTGGGTGTCCGGGAGGTTGATCCCCTTGCGCGTCTTGACCGGGCCGCCGTTGATGACCCGCGCCCGGACGCGCTCGCCCTCGTTGGACTCGACGCGCAGCTCCACGAGGCCGCCGTCGATGAGGACCCGCTCGCCGACCTGCAGGTGCTCCAGGATGCCCTCCTCGACCGGCAGGTAGGTGCCGGAGGCCTCGCAGGCCAGGACGACCTCGCTGCCGGACTCGAGCATGCGCTGTTTTTCCTGGATGGTGCCCAGGCGGTAGCGGGGTCCCATGAGGTCCATCACCACGGGGAGATGGCAGCCCTCCTCGCCGGACACGCGGCGCACGAGGTCCAGCGCCTTGCGGTGCTCGGCCTGGGTGCCGTGGGAGAGGTTGAATCGGAAAAGGTCGACGCCGGCGTGGATGAGCCCCCTGAGGACCCGCTCCTCCGTGCTCGCCGGCCCCAGGGTGGCCATGATCTTCGCACGTCGTTCCATAGGGTGCAGAGTATTGCATCAACCCTGCCCGGGAAGAGGCCCGCTCATCCCCCGTGTTACCATTCGGCTCCCCGCGCCGGGTGAAGTCTGCCCGCGCAATATCGGCAATACGGCGATATCGAGGAATCCCCGAAATGTTTGACGGTCTACAAGGAAAGCTCCAGGATGTCTTCCGCCAGCTCAAGGGCGAGGGCAAGGTCACGCCCGAGGCCCTCGACGCGGCGCTGCGCCAG
Organism: Holophagales bacterium; assembly: GCA_031412055.1. Taxonomy (GTDB): domain Bacteria; phylum Acidobacteriota; class Thermoanaerobaculia; order Multivoradales; family UBA5704; genus DATMER01. The sequence goes on from JANOCF010000119.1 coordinate 6,699, forward strand.
ATTCGGCTGGCTCTGCTCGAGGCGGACGTCCATCTCCGGGTGGTCAAGCCTTTCGTCGAGCGGGTGCGCGAGCGCGCCCTCGGCCAGGAAGTTCTCGAAAGCCTCACCCCCGCCCAGCAGGTGGTCAAGATCGTCCGCGACGAGCTCGCGGCTCTCCTCGGCGAAGAGGGAGCCGATCTCCGCCTGGACGGACGCCCCGCCGTCATCATGCTCTGCGGCTTGCAGGGCTCCGGCAAGACGACCACCGCCGGCAAGATCGCCAAGCGGCTCAAGAAGCGGGGCAAGCATCCCCTCCTGGTGGCCGGAGACCTTCAGCGCGCCGCCGCCGTCGAGCAGCTCAAGCAGATCGGCGCGGGCGTGGACGTGCCCGTGGTGGAGCCCGAGCCCGGAGAGACCGTGGCCGCCCTGGGAGTCCGCGCCCTCAACGTCGCCCGCCAGCGCGGACACGACGTGATGATCATGGACACCGCCGGCCGTCTCCACGTGGACACGGCCCTGATGCAGGAGATCAAGGACCTCGCCGAGCGCATCCAGCCGCACGAGATCCTCTTCGTGGCCGACTCCATGACCGGCCAGGACGCGGTGCGCAGCGCCGAGCAGTTCTCCACCACCCTGGCTCTCACCGGCGTCATCCTGACCAAGCTGGACGGCGACTCCCGTGGCGGCGCGGCCCTGTCCATCCGCACCGTGGCCAAGGTGCCCATCCGCTTTGTCGGTATCGGCGAGAAGTCCGACGACCTGGAGCTCTTCCACCCCGAGCGTCTCGCCTCCCGCATGATCGGCATGGGCGACGTGCTGTCGCTCATCGAGAAGGCCGAGCAGGGGCTCGACTCGGCGGAGACCGAGCGCCTCGCCCGCCGCATGGTGGAGCAGGAGTTCACCCTCGAAGACCTGCGCGACCAGCTCCGGCAGATCCGCCGCCTCGGACCCCTGGGCCAGGTGCTGGAGATGCTGCCCAAGGTCGGACCGCTGCGCGGGCTCGACACCGCCAACGTCGACGAGAGCGGCCTGAAGCGGGTCGAGGCCATCATCAACTCCATGACCCCGCTGGAGCGGCGCCGGCCCGACGTGCTCAACGGCAGCCGCAAGAAGCGCATCGCCATCGGCTCCGGCACCTCCGTGCAGGAGATCAACCGGCTGCTCAAGCAGTACAAGGGCATGAAAAAGATGTTCAAGGGCGTCCAGGGCAAGTGGCTGAGGAAGGCCATGGGGGGAGCCCAGGGGATGCGGATGCCCCGGATGTGACGCCAAACCGGCGGTGTCGGCGCGGCGGAGTTTGCTCTCCTGCCGCCGGACTGCTAAACTCTTCGTTCTTTGCGCCGTCCCGGATCGGTGGGTCGGCGAATTGTGCCCCGAGAAGCCCGAGAGAATTCTGGAGGTCGAGAGAGATGCTGACGATTCGGTTGCGCCGCATGGGCGCACGGAACAACCCCTTCTTCCGCGTGGTCGTGTCGGACTCGCGCAACGTGCCGACTGCCGCGGCGGTCGAAGAGATTGGCTATTACGACGTGACCAAGAACCCGGCGCAGGTGAACATCAACGCCGACCGCGCCCAGTACTGGGTCGATCGCGGCGCCCAGATGTCCCCCACCGTCAAGAACCTGCTGTCCAAGGCCAAGAAGAGTGCCTGAACTGGTCGACGATTTCCGCGAGCTGATCCGCCTCCTGGTGGACCAGCCGGACGAGGTGGAGGTCACCGAGGTCCCGGGCCGGCGCGCCAGCGTGCTGGAGCTCCGGGTCGCGCCCGACGACCTGGGCAAGGTGATCGGCAGGCAGGGAAGGACCGCCCGCGCGCTGCGCACCCTGTTGGAAACCCGGGAAGACCGGAGAGGTGTGCGCCATGAGCTTGAAATCCTCGAGGAAGACGACTGAGGCCCCAGCCGAGCCTGCCTGGCCCGCCGAGGCCCGGCGCGACGACCTGCCCGAGCGGGTCGCCGTCGGACGTGTGCTGCGCCCCCATGGAGTGCGCGGCGAGGTCGTCGTGCAGGTCCTGAGCGACGTCCCGCAGCGTCTCGACCCGGGCAGCGAGCTGTTCGCCGTCTGGGAAGGAAGGCCTCAGCGCAAGGTGGTGGTGGAGACCTGCCGCCCCCACAAGTCCGGCGGCATGGTTCGCTTTGCCGGGATCGCCGACCGCGACCAGGCCGACGAGCTGCGCGACGCCTGGCTCGAAGTGGACCGCTCGCGGGTCCCGGCCCCCGAGGAGGGGACGTACTACTGGTACCAGCTCCTGGGCTGCCGCTGCTTCGATGCCGGAAATGACGGAGCGGACCTGGGCAAGATCGTGGACCTGGTGGAGGACGGGGGCGGGCTGCTGCTGATCGTCTCGGACGGCGAGCGGCAGATCCCGATCCCCTTCGTCCGCAGCTTTTTGAAGAGCGTCGACGTAGAACGCGGCCGGATCGAGCTGGAACTGCCTCCGGGGCTGCTCGAAACATGCGCGTCCACGTCCTGACCATCTTCCCCGAGCTGTTCGGCCCGTTCCTGGCCACCAGCCTGGTGGGAAGAGCGATCGAGAAGCGGCTCCTGGAGGTCCGGATCCACGACCTCCGGCCGCACTCGGAAGACCGCCACCGCAGCGTGGACGACGAGCCCTACGGCGGCGGCGGCGGAATGGTCATGATGGCGCCGCCCTGGATCCGCGCGGTGCGATCCGTGGCCGACGAGATGGGCGAAGAGACGGGCGCAGGTACGAGAGAACGGCCTTGGCGGGTCTTCCTCTCGCCCCAGGGCAGCCGGCTCGACGAAGCCAAGGTGCGCGAGCTGGCGGCGCGCGGAGAGCGCGAGGGGCTGGTGCTGATGTGCGGGCGCTACGAGGGGATCGACGAGCGGGTGCGGCAGACCGTGGTCGACGAGGAGGTCTCCATCGGCGACTACGTGCTCTCGGGCGGCGAGCTGCCGGCCATGGTGCTGATCGAGGCCGTCTCGCGCCAGGTGCCCGGGGTGGTCAAGCTGGCCGACTCGGTGGAGCAGGACAGCTTCCGGGCGGGCCTGCTGGACTACCCGCACTACACCCGGCCGCCGGTGGTCGAAGGGCTGGCGGTCCCCGAAGTGCTGACCTCGGGAGACCACGCCGCGATCCGGCGCTGGCGGGAGCGGGAGGCGCTGCGGGCCACCTTCGAGAAGCGTCCCGACCTGCTGCGGCAGACGGGGCTGCGAGCGAGGCTGACCCCGGATCAGCGCCGGGAACTGGAGCGATTGGAGAGAGATACGGAGCCGGGCGAGCCCGCTATGGGGTTGCGCGGCCATTCTGAAATAGAAAATAATGGCGGCACCGTTTCCCAGGCGGGCGCCGCCGGCACACGAGGTGAGTCATGAACCAGATGGATCAGGTGGAGAAACTCTATGCCCGGGGCGAGTTCCCCGAATTCGCGCCGGGTGACACCGTCCGCATTCACGTGCGGGTCAAAGAGGGCGACAAGGAGCGGATTCAGATCTTCCAGGGCGTGATCATCGCCCGCCGTGGAGGCAGCACCCGGGAGACCTTCACCGTCCGGAAGATTTCCGGCGGCGTCGGCGTCGAGCGCATCTTCCCGCTGCTCTCGCCCATCCTCGACAAGATCGAGGTGGTGCGCCGCGGCAAGGTGCGCCGTGCCAAGCTGTACTACCTGCGCAACCTGCGCGGCAAGGCGGCTCGCATCGAAGAGCGTCGGGACGAGCGTCCCCCTCGCGCGGCTCGGGCGTAAAGCCTCGCGCGGACTCGCGGCAGCGGGACTATAGGAAAGGAGCGCGGTGACCAGGGCGACCCCGGCAGTTGCGGGAATGCTCGACCTTTTTGCCGAGGCCTACCGCCTGCGCCTGCTGCGCGGGCTGGAGGAGTGGCTCGCCGGCTGTGGCTACTGCCGTGTCGCCGGGGTCGACGAAGCGGGCCGCGGCTCGCTGGCCGGCCCCGTCGTCGCGGCGGCCGTGATCGTCGACCCCTGTTGCCTCGTGCCGGGGGTCGACGATAGCAAGTGCCTGACCGCGGCCGAGCGGGAGCGCATGGCGGACGCCATCCGGGGTTGCGCCGTCGCCTTCTCCGTCGTGGCCGTCTCCGCCGACGTGATCGACCGCATTAACATCCTCGAAGCCACCCGCCGGGCGATGTGCCAGGCGGCCTCTTCGCTGCAGCCGGCCGCCGACTGCCTCATCGTCGACGCCGTGTCCCTCTCCGGTTTCCAGGTCCCCTGTCTGCCGCTGATCCGCGGCGATGCCGTAAGCTACGGCGTCGCCTGCGCCTCCATCCTGGCGAAGGTCGAGCGCGACCGGCTCATGACCGACTACCACCGCGAGTATCCGCAGTACGGCTTCGCCGGCCACAAGGGATACTCCGTGCCCGAGCACATCACGGCCCTGGAGACCTATGGCCCCTGCCCGATCCATCGCCTGACCTACCGCCCGGTTCTCCCCCGGGAGGCGCGCGTCTGATGGCACTGCAGCGCGAGCAGGTCGTCCAGACGGCGGAGAAGTACGTCTCGCGGGGCAAGATCGAGCCCGCGATCCGCGAGTACCGCAAGCTTCTGGCGGAGAACCCCAACGACATCAACACCCTCAACCGGGTGGGGGACCTCTACGCCCGCATCCAGCGCATCGAAGAGGCCGTCGACTTCTTCAACCAGATCGGCCAGCAGTACGCGGACCAGGGCTTCTTCGTCAAAGCCATCGCGATCTACAAGAAGATCATCAAGCTGGATCCCACCCGGCTGGAGGTCTACGAGCGGCTCGCCGACTTGTACCACCGGCAGAACCTGGTCACCGAGGCCCGCACCCAGTACCAGGTCCTGGCCGACTACTACACCAAGCACGACAACGCGGCGTCCGCGATCGCCATCTACCACAAGATGGTCGACCTGGAGCCCGAGAACCCTTCGTACCACGTCAAGCTCGCGGAGATCTACCACCAGCAGAAGCTCTTCGAGAAGGCGGTCAACGAGTACCGGATCATCGCCGAGATGATGATCCGGCACGGCCGCAGCCAGGAGGCGGCCCAGGTCTACGAGCGGGCGCTGGCGATCGACTCCAAGAACCTGCGCTTCATCCGCAGCGCTCTCGAAGCGCTGCGCGATGCTGGCGCCGAAGCCGCCGCGTCCCACTTCCTCACGGTGGCCATCGAGCGCAACCCCGAGGCCCAGGAGCTCGTGAGCGTCCTGGAGAAGCGCGAGGAGCCCCCCGCTCCCGAGCCGGAACCGGAGCCCGAGCCGGAACCGATGCCTGCGATGGCTGCCCTGCCTTCGATGCGCGAGACGCCCACCTTCGAAAATCCGGAGCTGGACGACGCGTCGATCGAGCTGGAGATCGACCTCGGCGACGACTTGATGGCGGCGATGCGGGAGGCTGAAGCCGCGGTGTCGGCGGCGTCCGGATCCTCCGGCCCGGCCATGAAGGCGGCGGCACCGGCTGTAGACGACGAGGTGGACCTCGAGTTCGACCTCGACCCCATGGAAGAGCTGGAGGTCGAGCTTCCGGAGGAGGCTCCCGCCAGCCAAGTGAAGCCGCCGCCCGACCTGGCCGGCGCGCCGGCCCGCCCGGCCTGGGCGCGAAGCGAGCCCGCGGCTCCAGCCCCTTCTACCCCGGCAGAAATCGACGAAGTCGAGTTCGAGCTGGATTTGGAGATCGAGATCGAGGCCGAGCCCTCCTTTGGCCAGCCCGGGGAGAGGCTGGCGATGCCGGCGATGCCGGAGATCACTGCCTTCGATTCCGGCGACGCCTTCATCCTGGAGGACGAGATCGAAGTCGAGGCCATGCCGGCCTGGGAGGTAGAGGAGACCGCGGCTCCTGCGGGACCCTCCCGCGAGGAGCTCGAGCGCGACGAGCTCATCACCGAAGCCGAGGTGCTGGCCAAGTACGGCCTGGAAGAGAAGGCCCTGGAGCGTCTCGGAGAGGCCCTTCGAGTGCGGCCGGACAGCCTCACGGCTCACGCGCTCCTGATCCGCATCCACCTCGACAAGAACCGGCACGACAAGGTCCTGGAGCTGGCGCGGACCATGTCCGGCATCGCCACCGCCGCCCGGGTGGCCGAGCCCTGGGCGGGCGTGCGGCAGCGGCTCGTGGAGTCGGGCTATCGCCTGGAAGGCAACGAGGTGCTCTCCGGCCCGTTCGTCCCAGCTCCGCCGCTCCCAGCTCCGGCCCCGCCCATGCCTGAGCCGGCTCCACCGATCGAGTCGGTCCAGATTCAGGAGATCGAGGCGATTCCGCCGACCCCTCCCCTGGTAGCCGCCGCTCCGGCCGCTCCGGTCATCGCGCCCCCGCCGCGTCCCACGAGGCGTGAAGTGGACGACATGATGAGGGGCATCCTGGGTCCCCAGACCCCTGCCCGCAAGCCCGCGGCTCCTCCGGCCGTGAGCGTGCCGAAAGCTCCTCCTCCGGCGGTTGTCCCTGCTCCGGCTGCCGCCCCGGCCGCTCTCTCGAAACCGCCCGCGGCTCCTCCGGCCGGCGGCCTGTTCGACCTGACCTCGCTGGGCGAGATGATCGAGGCCGAGGAGATGGGTGATGCCCCGGCCATGTCGTTGCCCTCGTTCCCCGTGTCTCCGCCACCCGCGAAGTCCGAGGCCGATCTGCTCTGGGATTCAACGAAGCCGGGTCTTGCTCCGGGACCATCGCTTTCAGTCGCGCCTTCAGCCGCCCCCTCGGTCGCCCCCTTCGGCGGCGGCCTGGAAGATTCGGGTGTGGGCTGGCTCGACGAGGCCGACAAGAGCAAGGCTGCCGCGTCTGGCGGGTCCGCGCTGTTCGACGACGAGGACGATTTCTTCGACCTGGCCGGCGAACTGGTGGAGGAGCTCTCGCGGGAGGAGGTCTTCCAGGACGGCGTGATGGTGCAGCAGGAGCAGTCGCTGGAGGAGATCGTCGAGGGGTTCAAGAAGGGAGTGGCCGAGCACCTCTCGCCCACCGACTACGACACCCACTACAACCTGGGCATCGCCTACCGCGAGATGGGCCTCTTGGACGAGGCCATCGGCGAGTTCCAGCTCGCGGCCAAGGACGAGCGCTACCTGGTGATCTGCTGCTCCATGCTCGGCCTCTGCTTCCTGGACAAGGGGCTCCCCGAGCTCGCCATCAAGTGGTACCGCCGGGGCCTGGAAGCCACCACCCTCAGCGAGGACGACCAGCTCGGCCTGATGTACGACATGGGCAACGCCTTCATGGCGATGGGCGACAGCTCCACCGCGTACGGGACCTTCGTGGAGATCTACGGGATCAACACCAACTACCGGGATGTGGTGGCGAAGCTCGAAGAGCTTCGGCGGTAGAAACCCGGATTAGGTGTTGATTAATGGGTGTAGGGGCGCAGCATGCT
>JANOCF010000120.1:0-1842 GCA_031412055.1 Holophagales bacterium
GGCAACATCTCCGACCTCGACCTCGAATCCGAGCAGGCGCTCTACGAGCGGGCCAAGCTCGATCTCGCCCGCTCCGAGCTGGAAGAGCTGGAGACCCGCGAGCGGCTGCTCGCCGGCCTCGGCGCGCTGGAGCCCATGCCGCTGACGCTGCCCGCCCAGGAGCCGCCCCCGCAAGGAGCTCAGGAGCGCTCTCTCGAACGCTCTCTGGAAGAGATAGAGGCTGCCTTCCCCCGCCGGATCGACATGTCCCTCGCGCAGGCGGAGCTGGAGGCGGCCAGGCGAGCGCTGCCGCTGGCCCGTGCCTCGGCCTACGACGAGCTGGGCCTCGGAGTGAAGCATGAGCGCGAAGCCGATGGGAACAAGCTGACAGGACCCACGGTGGCCGTCCCCATCCCTCTCTTCGACCGGGGGATGGCCGGGCGGACCCGCGCCGCCGCCAGCCTGCGGATGGCCGAGCAGCGGCTTCACGCGCTGACCGTCGCCGCCCGCTCCGAGGCTCGGGCCGCGCGCGAGCGGCTGCTCGAAGCGAGGGCGCGCGCCGACTATCTCCGCAACGTGGTCGTGCCGCGACGGCAGCGCATCCTGAACCTGACCCAGCTTGAATACAACGCGATGCAGCGCGGCGTCTTCGAACTGATCCGCGCCCGCCAGGCGCTCTCCGACGCCCTGCGCGAGCAGGTGCTGGCGACCCGCGACTACTGGCTGGCGCGGACCGAGCTCGACGCCGCGGTCAGCGGCGTGCTCGGAATGTCGGCGCGGCCGGAGCGGTCGCAGCTTCCGCGCATGGATCTGTTCGAGTCATCGCCGCAGCAGGAACGCAAAGAGCATTAGGAAGGATTAGGAGATACCCATGATTTCGAGACGCAATGTACTCGCTTCCGGCCTGGCAGCCGTCACCGCCGGCGCCGCCGGTCTCCTGCGGCGCACCCCATTGCTTGCCGCGCAGAGCCCGCGGCCGTCTGCCGGTCCCCAGGGCAGCCACACCCAGGTGGTCACCCCCAACGGCTCGAACCTGCCCTGGCGCTGGGAGGACGGCTTCAAGACCTTTCACCTCATCGCCGAGCCGTTGGTGCGCGAGTTCGCCCCGGGTTTCCAGGTCAACTGCTGGGGATACAACGGCCAGACGCCCGGCCCCACCATCGAGGCGGTGGAGGGCGACAAGATCCGCATCTACCTGGAGAACCGGCTCCCCGAGCCCACCTCCATGCACTGGCACGGCGTTCTCCTTCCCAACGGCATGGACGGCGTTGTCGGCGTCAACCAGCGGCCGATCGAGCCCGGCCAGACCTACAAGTACGAATGGACGGTGCGCCAGCACGGCACCCAGATGTATCACCCGCACTTCGACGAGATGGTGCAGCAGTCGATGGGGATGATGGGCTTCCTCATCTTCCACCCGAAGCGGCCGGCGCGCCGGATCGACCGCGACTTCGCCATCTTCCTCAACGAGTGGTTCATCAAGCCGGGTACCTCCGTCCCCGATCCGACCATGATGCTCGACTTCAACGTCTTCACCTTCAACAGCCGGGTCTTCCCCGGCACCGAGCCGCTGATCGCCCGGCTCGGCGACCGGGTGCGCGTCCGCATCGCCAACATCAGCATGGACTCCCACCCGATCCACGTCCACGGCCACACCTTCCGGTGGACGGGCAGCGACGGCGGGCCGCTGCCGGAGACCGCGTGGATTCCCGAGACCAGCATCAACGTGCCCCCGGGCACCACCCGCGACATCGAGTTCGTCGCCGACAACCCCGGCGACTGGGCGCTGCACTGCCACAAGACGCACCACACGATGAACCAGATGGGGCACAACCTGCCGATCATGACCGGCGTGGACCAGTC
>JANOCF010000121.1:0-8694 GCA_031412055.1 Holophagales bacterium
CGCCACCACCTGGACCGAGACCCCGCACGCCCCATCTGCGATGACCGTCCAGGAGTACCTCGCCCATCTGCGGGCCGGACGCTGCGACGCGGGCGGCGCCACCGGCTCGACCTTGCGCCTGGCCCGGAGCCTGGATGTCCTGGCGCGCGAGTACTTCCGGCGGCAGTTGCCGGCCGTGCTCGGTGACTGGCCCCATCCCCGCCTGCTGAGTCTCGCCTCCCACTGGGTCTCCACACACGCGCTGAAGAAGGGGGCCGACCTTCTGGACGCGGCCTCTCTGCGCTTCGTGGCAGACGATCCGGCAATCGGGGCGTAGAATCGTGGCGTGACGGAGACGACGTCCCTCTTGGTACAGCCCCTGAGCTTCCCTGGCGTCAGCCTCGACGCTTCGGCCGAGTCCGCCCCGCTCCGCCCTGCTCCGGGACGGCTGGCGGCGGTCGACATCGGCTCGAACTCCATCCACATGATCGTGATCGCCCCCGAGCCCGGAGGCGGCTACCGCGTCCTCGGGCGCGAGCGGGAGATGGTCCGGCTGGGCAAGAGTGCCCACGGCCGCGGCGCCCTCTCCGAAACGGCCATGCGCGACGGGCTGGAGACTCTGGTCAAGATGACCACCCTGGCCCGTCTCAAGGGTGCCGAGCGGGTCGTGGCCGTGGCCACCAGCGCCGTACGCGAGGCCGCCAACGGGCAGGACTTCATCGCCCGCGTCAAGGCGCAGACCGGCCTCGACGTGCAGCTCCTCACCGGCGTCGAAGAGGGTCGCCTGATCTACCGCGCCGTGCGCGAGGTCGTCGACCTCGGGCAGGGCACGGCCGCCATCGTGGACGTGGGCGGCGGCAGCACCGAGTGGATCTCCACCCGGGCCGGCGAGGTCGAGCAGGTGGTGAGCCTCACCCTCGGCTCCCTGCGCGGCTCCAACGACCTCCAGGGAGACCCGCCCAGCGCCGCGTCCCTGGAGCGGCTGCGGCGCCGCATCCAGAAGCGTCTCGCCGAAGAGATCCCCCGCGGACCGGCCGAGCGCCTGGTCGCCACCTCCGGCACCGCCGTCTGCTGCGCCGACCTCATCGACCTGTTCGCCGGGCGGGATTGGAAGGAGGCCTCCGCCGCTCTACGCGAGGTCCGCGTCAAGGACCTGGCGCAGCTCGTCGAGCGGCTGCGCCCCCTGGAGCGCCGCGAGCTCGCCGCCCTGCCGCCGGTCGGCGGGCCGCGCTCGGACAGCCTCATCGCGGGAGCCGTCCTGCTCCACGAGCTGGTCTCCCATGCCGGAGTGGAGCGCTTCCAGGTGAGCGACCGCGCGCTGCGCGAGGGCCTGGTGCTGGCCGCGCTCGGGCAGCCCATCCCCACGGCCCGCGACTCCGAGGACCTGCGGCGGCGCCAGATCCTCCGCCTGGCCGAGCGGACGGAGAGCGTCTACCGCCACAGCCTGCAGAGCGGGCGGCTCGCGCTTCGCGTCTTCGACGTCACCGCCTCCCTGCACGGCCTGGGCGCGCGGGAGCGCGAGTGGCTGGAGTACGCGGCCCTGCTCCACGACATCGGCTACTCGATCCACTACCGCAACCACCACAAGCACACCTACTACCTGATCTCCAACGCCACCCTGGACGCCTTCGACCCCCGGGAGATGGAGATCATCGCGCACGTGGCCCGCTACCACCGCGGTCCCGCGCCCAAGCGGAGCCACGCCACCCTGGCGCCGCTCAAGCCCTGGCAGCAGAGGACGATCCGCCAGCTCGCGGCGCTCCTGCGCGTGGCCGACGCCCTGGACCGCACCCACGCCTCGCGCGTAGAAGAGATCTATGGCTCCATCCGCAAGGACCGGGTCACCCTGGAGGTCGTCTCGCGCTACGACGTGAGCCTGGAGCTGGAGGCGGCCCGGGAGCGCGCCAGCTACTTCGAGAAGGTTTTCGCCTGCCGCCTGCGCTTACGGCAAGGCCTCGAAGCCGCTGAGCAGTGATACGCCTCGGTTACGTCTTTGTAAGAAAAACGTCCTCCCAGGATTCCTTTGCCGTTTTGCTATACAAAGCTAAACCGCGCTGTCACAGAGAGTTAACAGAACTATCACAGGCCGGTCACAGCCCTACTGTGGAAATCTCTCCACGCCCCTGCCACCCTGGTTTCCCCCAAAGGAAACGCTTGCATCCAAACCCTTACAAGCAAAAGAGTTGCCCTGCTTGCACAGCCCGTTGGTCAAAGCGTGGAAAGGGCTGTGAAAGCACGCGAACCAGGGGGGTTGAAGGCCCTTTTCCTCAGGAATTTCCGCAGGACCTGTGGAAAGCCCCGTGCTAGCCTTCCGTCACATGGCACGTGAACGAATTTTGCTCATCGAGGACGAACCGGACCTCGCCGAAGTTCTCCAGTACAACCTGGAGAAGGAGGGCTTCCAGGTCGATCTCGCTCCCCGCGGCGACACCGGCCTGGAGCTCGTGCGCCGGGAGATTCCGGACCTGCTCCTGCTGGATCTGATGCTGCCGGGGATCGACGGCCTGGAGGTGACCCGTCTGCTCAAGCGCGACCCGGCCACCGCCCACCTCCCGATCGTGATGCTCACCGCCCGCAGCGAAGAGGTCGACCGGATCGTGGGTCTGGAGCTGGGGGCGGACGACTACATCAGCAAGCCGTTCAGCCCGCGCGAGGTGGTCCTGCGCGTCAAGGCCGTCCTGCGCCGCAGCCAGCACGATCCCGAGGCTGGGGAGGCGGCGGCCGAGCGGCTCGAGCTGGGCGAGATCGAGCTCGACATCTCCGGCCACCAGCTCCGCGTGCAGGGCAAGGAGGTGCCGCTGACCGCCACCGAGTTCCGCCTGCTCCGCCTGCTGATGGAGCGCTCCGGCCGGGTGCAGACCCGCGGTCAGCTCCTCTCCGACGTATGGGGTTATGCCGAGGACATCGACAGCCGGACGGTGGACACCCACATCCGCCGGCTGCGGCGCAAGCTGGGTCCCGAGGCCGACAGGATTGACACGGTCATCGGCGTCGGATACCGGCTGAGGCCCTGATCCTCGTTGCGCCTCCTGGGCTTTCCTCCCAAGCTGCGGCTCGCGCCGCTCTGGCCCGCGCTGGCGGCGGTCCTCACCGCCACGGTGCTGCTCTGGTACCTGCTGCCCGGCCTGTTCCAGAGCAGCGCCTCGACCCAGCTCCTCGACACCCTCCGCATCCTGGCTCCGATCGTCGCCGAGCGCGCCGTCGAGCCCGGAGTTGCCGAATCCGACCTCCAGCACTGGGTGCACGACATCGGCGCCGGCTCCGGCCTGCGGCTGACCCTGATCCGCAGCGACGGCAGCGTCATCGCCGACAGCGCGCGCACCGATCCGCAGGTCGAGGCCATGGAGAACCACGCCGACCGCCCCGAGCTCCAGCAGGCCCTGGCCCGCGGCCAGGGGGTTTCGGTACGCCGCAGCGAGACCACTGGAGACGTCTACGTCTACGCCGCCCGCAGCCTGACCGATTCCAAGGGAGAGCTGTTCGTGCTGCGGCTCGCGCAGCCGCTGTCCCAGCTTCAGGCCCTGCGCGGCCGGCTCGCCGCGGCCATGGCCCTGGCGGCGCTCGCGGCGGGTGTGGCCATCCTGATCACCTCGCTGTGGATCGACCGCCACCTGTTCCAGCCGCTCGCGCGGCTCATTGCGGAGACCAGAGACCTGATCGGCGGCCGCGTCCGCCGCGTGAAGGTGCCGGATGAAGACGAGCTCGCGCCCCTGGGCATCGCCCTCAACCGGCTCGCCGAGACCGCCGAGACGCAGTTCGCCGCCGTCCGCGACGAACGCGACCATCTCAAGGCGATTCTCTCCAGCATGTCCGAGGGGGTCCTGGTCGTCGGCGCCGACGGCCGCGCCCGCTTGGTCAACCCGGCCTTCCGCGTCCTGTTCGATCTCCACCAGGAGGACGTGACCGGCCGGCCGGTCCTGGAGATCATCCGGCAGACCGAGCTGGCCCGCATCGTGGACGACACCCTGCGCCTGGGCGAGTCCCAGGGTGGCCAGATCGATCTGCACACGCCGGAGCGGCGGACGCTCCTGCTGGCCAGCGCCGCCCTCGCGGGCGGTGAACGCGGGGCCGTGGTGGTGGCGCGCGACACGACCGAGCTGACCCGCGTGGCCGACATGCGGCGCGACTTCGTGGCCAACGTCTCGCACGAGCTCAAGACCCCTCTGGCCGCGATCCGGGCCTACTCCGAGACCCTGCGCGACGGCGCCCTGGACGAGCCGCCCACGGCCCGCCGCTTCACCGAGCGCATCCTCCTGCAGTGCCAGCGCCTGCAGGCGCTCCTCGACGACCTCCTGACCCTTTCCCGTCTGGAGAGCGTCGCCCCTGCCCAGAGCGAGCGCGAGCCGGTCAACCTCGCGGCCGTCCTCCATCGCTCAGCCGACGTGCTCTCCTCCGCCGCCCGCGAGCGCCGGGTCCGCATAGACATCGAGGCGCCCGACCCGGTCCCGCCGGTGCTCGGCGATCCCGAGGGGATCGAGCGCCTGGTGCTCAACCTCCTCGACAACGCCATCAAGTACAACCGTCCCGAAGGCCAGGCGACGGCCCGCCTCTCCCAGTCCGACGGCCACGCCGTCCTGGAGGTGTCCGACACGGGCATCGGCATCCCGCAGGACGCGCTGGCCCGGATCTTCGAGCGCTTCTTCCGGGTCGACAAGGGGCGGTCGCGCGAGGAGGGCGGAACGGGCCTCGGCCTGGCCATCGTCAAGCACGTGGCCCAGGCGCATGGCGGCCAGGTCGAGGTGGAGAGCCGCATCGGCAAGGGGACCACCTTCCGGGTCCGGCTGCCGCTGGGATGAGCGCGCCGTTTAGACCTGTCACGCACCTGCCATTCACCCGCCACCGTCGGATCAAGCCCGGATGACATAACAGGGGCGTGGCTCCCACGCCGATTCTCTCGCCTGCCAACGTCTCGCTCACCAGCGTCCTCGGCGCCGATCTGCCCGGGATGACCGGCCGTCCCCGGCGCGCCGCGCTCAAGGCGGTGATGCTCGCCTTCAGCCCCTGGATGGAGGTGGAGCGGCCCGAGCGGATCGCCCTTCCCGGCCCCGTCCTGTTCGCGCTCAACCACAGCAACTCGGTGGAGTCGGTGGTCATCCCTTCGGCCCTGCTCTGGCTGCGGCAGGGATCTCCGGTCCACTTCCTGGCCGACTGGATGTACCTGCGCATCCCGGGAGTCGGTTGGCTGCTCCGCCAGGGCGAGGTGATCCCCGTCTACGGCAAGCCGGCCCGGTTCCGCCTGCTCGAGAACCACCGGCTGGAGCGCCGCAGGTCCTCGGCGCCGGAGACCTTGAACGCGTGCCTGGACCGGCTCGCGGCGGGCGCCTGCGTCGGGATCTTCCCCGAAGGGACCCGCAACTCCGACCCTCGCCGGCTGCTGCGCGGCCGCGGCGGCCTGGGCGAGCTGGTGCTGCGCTCGGCAGCGCCGGTGGTGCCCGTGGGCGTCCATTACCCCGCGGCCGGGCGTCTCGGGCGGGCTCCGCGCGTCGGCCGCTTCGTCCTGCGGCCCGGCGAGCCTCTCGACTTTCGGAAGGAACGGGAAACCGGCCGCGAGGCCGGCCTCCCGCGGCGGGAGAGAAGCGTCCTGTCCCGGCAGATCGTGGCGACCGTCATGTCGGAGCTGGCGCGTCTGTCTGGCAAGAGCGACCTGGCAAGAACGACCTGATCGGAGGAAATCCATGAGGAGCGCCGTCACAGCGAAAAAGGTCCTGACGTCCCGCGACCGGGAGGATGCCCTCTCGGTCATCGAGGCCGTCTACCTGCAGGAGAAGAGGTGGATTCGCGATCTCGACTCCGAGATCCCGTCCGGTGTCTCCGCGCGGGAGGATCAGTCCTGGTTTCTCGTCCTGGTCGACGACGAGCCCGCCGGGGTGATCCGCCTGGTCTACGATCCGCCGCTGGAGATGCCTGCCGAGCTCGGCGTCAGCCTCGAGCCCCACATCGATCTCGAGGCGCTCCAGCGGTGCGGCCGCTTCGCCGACATCGGCCGCTTCATGATCGTCCCCAGGCACCGGCGCAACATCCGGGTGGTGATGCAGCTGATGCAGGCGGCCATCCCGGAGGTGGTCTCCCGCGGCTACACCCACTTCCTCACCGATGTCTTCGAGGACGATCCCCACTCGCCGTACCGGTTCCACACCCGGGTCCTGGGCTTCGAGCGTATCGGCACCCACCGCTTCGGCGAGCTGGCCTGCGCCAGCACCCGGATCATCCTGATCCTGGACATCGCGCGTTCCTACCGCCGTCTGCAGAAGCGTGAGAACAGGCTCTTCAAGGAGCTGGGACAGGGGCTTGGCGAGAGCCTGGAGAGCCGGCTGCTGGCCCGGACGGCCTGAGAATCGAGGCGTTGCGGGCTCGTCACCGTCCCGTCGGTGAAATGTCACACGAAATGGGCCTTTCCACCGCTTTCGTATACCCCCCGGAGCAGGTAAGATCAATGTGGAAAGGAATCTGAAGATATGGAACGACATTTAGATCAAGAGCTGGACCGAGCCCGGCAGATGCTCCTCCGGATGGGCGGGATGGTCGAGAGCATGGTGGCCCGGTCGACCCAGGCGCTCCTGGAGCGCGACTCTCAGCTCTCCTCCGCGGTGATCGAGTCCGACAGCGACGTCGACCACCTGGAGATGGAGATCGACGAGGTCTGCCACAGCATCCTCGTGCGCCGGCAGCCCACGGCGGTGGACCTCCGCCTGGTGGTGGCGGTGATGAAGATCAACAGCGACCTGGAGCGCATCGGCGACTCGGCGGTCAACATCTCCCAGTCCGTCGAGCAGCTCAACGAGCAGCCGCCGCTCAAGCCCTACATCGACCTGCCCCACCTGTCGCAGCTGGTGCAGGCCATGGTGCGCAAGAGCCTGGACGCCTTCGTCAACCGCGACGTGGAGCTCGCCAGCGAGGTCTGCCGCTCCGACGACGCCGTAGACGGCCTCTACAAGCAGATCTTCCGCGAGCTGCTCACATACATGATCGAAGACCCCAAGACGGTGAGCCGAGCCCTGCACCTGCTGCTCATCTCGCGCAACCTCGAGCGCATCGCCGATCACGCGACCAACATCGCGGAAGACGTCATCTACTACGTTGAAGGCCGCGACATCCGCCACTCCGCGGGCCAGCAGCAGGCTGCGGCCCAGGCCTAGAGCCGGCACATGGACGGGAACGCACCCCGCAAGGTCCTGTTCCTCTGTACCGGCAACTCCGCCCGCAGCATCCTGGGCGAGTACCTGCTCCGCAAGATCGACGGCCGCCGTTTCGAGACCTGCAGCGCCGGCTCGCATCCCCGCGGCGAGGTCCATCCGCTGGCAGTCCAGGTGCTGCGGGAGACGTACGGCATGGATGCCGGCGACGCCCGCAGCAAGTCGATGGACGAGTACCGGGGCGTCGACTTCGACTTCGTGATCACGGTCTGCGACAACGCCCGCGAAAGCTGTCCGATCTGGCCCGGCCAGCCTATCGTGGCCCACTGGGGGATGGACGACCCGGCGGCGGTGGAAGGGACGCCCGGGGAGCAGCTCCGCGCCTTCCAGGAGACCGCCCGGATCCTCCGCCGCCGGCTCGATCTCCTGGCCAATTTGCCCCTGGAAAAGCTGGACCGCCTGCGAGTCGAGCAGTCGATGCGGGATATCGGACAGGGATAGGACCGGCGATTCCGCGAGGGCACGTGCCGTCAGCAGGTCGGGCCAGGCACTTGCGTTACACTTATAAGGAGTGCTCGGGAAGGAAGGTCAGAAAATGGAAGCTGCCATAGAGGCGACCGGAACTGTGGACGAAGATCGGCGACTGAGGCTTGATGAAGCCCTCCCGGTAACCGGTCCGATGCGGGTACGCGTCATCGTGCTTTATCCCATAGCCGAGGGAGCCGAGGGAGTGGACGAGGACGAATGGTTGCGAGCTGCGGCTCTGAATCCGGCGTTCCACGACCTCGCGGCTCCAGAGGAGGATCTCTATTCGTTAGAGGACGGAGATCCTTTCCTTGACCCGGCATAAGGTTGTTCTCGTCCCCTTCCCTTTCGACGACCTTTCAAGCACCAAAGTTCGTCCGGCAGTCTGTCTGACAGACCCACTTGGGCCCCACCACCACGTGGTCCTCGCTTTTATCACCAGTCGCTCTCCGAGCGAGATCCTCAACAGCGATGTCGTGTTGGATTCCCGCGACCCCGGCTTCGCCGCCACGGGCCTGCGGGTCCCATCCACCCTGCAGCTGCACCGCCTGATGACGGTCTCGACCGCTCTGATCCGTCGGCAGCTCGGGCACCTCTCGCCCGAGTTGCAAGTAAGGGTCGCCAGTGGCCTCCGCAGTCTCCTTGGGCTGGCCTGAGACGCATCCTCTTTTGATTGCATCGTGCTGGCGCCCTAGATCCAGCCTTAACGCCGGTTTTCTCTGGCGCCTGCAGCACAACACCCGCGGGTAAAGACACAAAACCGGGAGGTAAAGCGTCTCGACCCGCGGGTATCGCGCTGCAGATTCGGGCTTAGAAGATGATCTGGTACTGGAGGCGGAACTCGTCGTTCGTGACGTCGGTCGCCACGTTCTCGACCTGGCGGTAGTCGGCCTGCAGTTTGTGCGGGTGCTTGTTGAAGAAGTAGCCCATCGCGACGCCCCGCTCCTCCTGCTCGTCGTCGTCGCGGTCGTTGTTCGGGTCGATCTGCGCGAAGCGGGCGGCGAGCTCGAACTTCTGCGGGACGATGAAGTAGCCGGCCTGGGCCACGAAGCCGCCG
>JANOCF010000122.1:0-1922 GCA_031412055.1 Holophagales bacterium
TCCTCCCGAGTCCCCCTCCCCGGGAGAGGGGGGAGAAAGAACGACGTAGGCCACCAACACTCCCTCTCCCGCCCTTTCGCATACGGTTACGACGGCCTCCCGCACGCCGGGGTGCTCCCGGAGGACGGCCTCGATCTCGCCCAGCTCGATGCGGAAGCCCCGGATCTTGACCTGGTGGTCGATCCGGCCGATGAACTCCAGCTCGCCCCCGCGCCAGCGGGCGAGGTCGCCCGTCCGGTAGAGCCGGGTCCCGTCTCCCCATGGGTCGGGCAGGAACCGCTCGGCGGTCAAGTCCGGCCGGCCGAGATAGCCACGCGCCAGCCCTCGTCCCCCGATGCACAGCTCGCCCGGAACGCCCGGCGGCACCCTCCGCAAATCGCGGTCGAGCAGCCAGAGGCGCAGCCCGTCGATGGGCTGGCCGATCGAGGGGAGCGACCGGCCGGCCGGCACCTCTCCCGCCGTCGTGACGACCGAGCTTTCCGTGGGGCCGTAGTGGTTCACCAGGGCGAACGGAAGCGGGCGGACGGGAGCCTTACGCAGTCGGTCGCCGCCGGTGAGCAGAGCGCGCAACACCAGGCCCGCAGGCAGCTCGGACGTCTCGACCAGGGCCTCGGCAAGCGGTGTCGGCAGGAAGGCCAGGGTGATTCCCTGGTCCGCCATCCAGGCGAGAAGGCGCTCCGGATCGGAGCGGGTCCCGGCGTCCGGCATGTGGACGCTCGCGCCCGAAGCGAGATACGGCCACACCTCCCAGACCGAGGCATCGAACGCCGGCCCGGCCAGCATCGTGGCGCGGTCGGAAAGCGTCACCCCATAAGCGCGCCGGTGCCAGGCCACCAGGTTGGACAGCCCGCGATGCGGCACCTCCACCCCCTTGGGTTTCCCGGTGGAGCCGGAAGTGTAGATGACATAGGCAAGGGAGTTTCCTTCAGGTCTCCCCCTCTCCCGGGGAGGGGGACTCGGGAGGAGCGGGAGAGGGGGCCGGGGGGTGAGGGCCACGACCGGCACCCCCATTTCCGGAATCAACCCCTGATACTCCTCCCGCGCCACTACCGCCCACGCCCCCGAATCCTCCAGCAGGAACCGCAGCCGCTCCGGCGGGTTGCTCGGATCGAGGGGCAGCCACGCCCCGCCAGCCTCCATCACGGCCAGGGCCGCCACCACCGCTTCCGGCGACCGCTCCGTGCAGACCGCCACCACCGTCTCCGGCCCGATCCCCAGCGACCGCAGCGTTCCGGCGAGGGCACGGGCGCTCTCCACCAGCCCGGCATAGGTCAGCTCCACCCCTCCGCCCGAGAGCGCCAGGGCATCCGGCGTCCTCTCGGCCCAGGCGGCGACCTGGAGGTGCACGGGGAGCCCTTCCTCCTCCGGAACGGACGGTCCGCTCAGCGCCTCCAACTGCCGGCGCTCGGCCTCACCGAGCAGGGGCATCTCCGATACCCTCCGCCCCGGATCCTCCACAAAGGCCCGCAGCAGCGACTGGTAGTGCGCCCACATCCGGTCGATGGTCGACCCGTCGAACAGGTCGCCGCGGTACTCCCAGATGAAGGTCATGTCGTCCCCGGCGTCTGATCCGAGGCCGATCCGCTGCTCGGCGCGGGGCTTGGAGACCACGTTCAGGTCCGACTTGGCCGAGCCGTTGTGGCGCTCGAAGAGGTGGCCCGTCATGCCGGCGAAGTCCATCTCCGGCACGGGCGAGTCGTGGAAGCTGAACAGGACCTGGAACATCGGGTTGCGCGACAGCTCCCGGTCCGGCTGCAGCTCCTCCACGATCTTCTCGAACGGCACGTCCTGGTGGGCCTGGGCGTCCAGCATGGTGCGGCGGACGCGCGCGAGCAGCTCGCGGAAGGTCACGTTCCCCTCGATCGCCGTGCGCAGCACCACGGTGTTCACCACCATGCCGACCATGTGCTCCAGCTCCCGCA
>JANOCF010000123.1:0-8100 GCA_031412055.1 Holophagales bacterium
TGGTCCGACCGCTGCAAGGAGATCCACGGGCTCTCCCCGGACGCCGATCTCGACTACGGCGACTTCCTGCTGCGCATCCACCCGGACGACTGGGACCGCGTGCACCGCGCCATCCAGGACGCGCTGGAGCCGTCCGGCTCGGGCGGGTACGAGGTCGAGTACCGCTCCGTGGGGGCGGATGGCATCGTGCGCTGGGTCACCTCCCAAGGGCGGACGTTCTTCGCCGGAGAAGGGGAGGACCGCCACGCCGTGCGTTTCATCGGCACGGCCATGGACGTCACCAGCCGCAAGCGCGTGGAGGAGGAGCTGCGCCAGGCCAAGGAGGCAGCAGAGGCCGCCAACCAAGCCAAGGACCAGTTCCTCGCCACCCTCAGCCACGAGCTGCGCACGCCTCTCACCCCGGTGCTCGCCCTCGTCTCCGGGCTGGAGGGGGACGTCCGGCTTGGCGCCGTGGCCGGCCGCCTGGCCATGATCCGCCGCAACGTCGAGCTGGAGGCCCGGCTGATCGACGACCTGCTCGACCTGACCCGCATCGCTCGCGGCCGGCTGGAGCTCCAGCGCGGCATCACCGACGTCAAGGCCGTGGTGGAGCACGCCATCGAGATCTGCTGCGCCGAGGAGGTCGCCGCCGGCCGCCTGAGCGTCGAGACCGATCTGTCTGCCGAGGAGCACCGCGTCTGGGGCGACGGCTCGCGGCTGACGCAGATCTTCTGGAACCTGCTGCGCAACTCGGTCAAGTTCACCCCGCCGGGAGGGACGATCGTGGTCCGCACCTGGAACTCGGACGTCACGCCCGAGGGCTGCGATCTCGTGGTGGAGATCAAGGACACGGGCATGGGCATCGAGCCCAGCTCGCTGCCGCGCATCTTCGAGGCCTTCGAGCAGGGGTCGTCGCCCATGGGCCGCAAGTTCGGCGGGCTGGGCCTGGGGCTGTCCATCAGCAAGGCGATCACCGAGCTGCACGGCGGGCAGATCGTCGCGCTCAGCCAGGGCTACGGCATGGGAGCGACCTTCCAGGTGCACCTGCCGGCAGGGAGCTGGCCCGCGGATGCCCGGCCGGTCGCGGTCCCGGTTCCTGCCGGCATGGCGGGCATGGCCGCGATCCCTTCCATGCTTTCCGAGACCCGTCCCGCCCAGACCGTCCCGATCGCACCACCCGCTCCGAATCCGTCCTGCCCCCTCCGCCTGCTCCTGGTCGAGGACCACCCCGACACGGCCGAGGCCATGGCCGAGCTGCTGCGCGCCCTGGGCCACCAGGTCCGAGTCGCGGGCACCGTGGCGACCGGGCTGGCCGCGGCCGTGGCGGCCGTGGAGTCGGGCGAGGGGATCGACCTCGTGATCAGCGATCTCGGCCTGCCCGACGGCACCGGCATGGACCTGATGCGCGAGCTGGTCGCCCGCTACGGGCTGCGCGGCATCGCTCTCAGCGGCTACGGCAGCGAGGACGATGTCCGGCGGAGCCTGGCGTCCGGCTTTTCCCGCCATCTCACCAAGCCCGTCAACTTCCAGGCCCTGGAGGCCGTAATTCACGAGACGGCGACCCGCCCGGAAGGATAGATTGGCTGTATGAGAGAGGATCTTTTCGGCCTGGTCGCCGACTCGCTGCCGTTCCTCATCTCCTACATCGACGCCGGCCAGCGCTACCGGTTCAACAACCGGAGCTACGAGGAGTGGTTCGGCCGGTCGCGGGAGGAGCTCTACGGCCGCACCCTGCGGGAGTCTCTGGGGGAGACCGCCTACGAAACGGTCCGGCCGTACGTCGAGGCCGCCCTCGCCGGGCACAAGGTCGAGTACGAGACGATGCTGCCCTACCGCGATGCCGGCCCGCGCGATGTCCGCGCGATCTACGCTCCGCACTTCGCCATCGGCGGCAAGGTCCTGGGCTTCGCCGCCCTCATCGCGGACGTGACCGAGCAGAGGCGGATCGAGCGCAAGGCGTGGGAGCAGGCCGAGGCGGCCAGCCGGATGAAGGATCAGTTCCTCGCCACCCTCTCCCACGAGCTGCGCACCCCGCTCAATGCCATCCTCGGCTGGACCCAGATCCTGCGTACCGGGCTGGCGGACGCCGGCACCCTGGCCCAGGGTCTGGAGGCGATCGAGCGCAGCGGCCACGCCCAGGCCCAGCTCGTCGACGACCTGCTGGACGTCTCCAGCCTCCTGTCCGGAAAGCTGCGGCTGGAGGTCGAGTCCGTCTCGCTGCCGGAGGTGGTCGAGGAAGCGCTGGCGGCGGTCGCGCCGGCGGCGGAGGCCCGGAAGGTGCGGGTGGAGAGCCATCTCGGCCCGGTGGCGGGCGCGGTGACCGGCGACCCACGCCGCCTGCGGCAGGTGGTCTGGAACCTGGTGTCCAACGCCGTCAAGTTCACTCCCGAGGGCGGCCGGGTCGAGGTGCGCCTCGAGCGGGTGGGGACGCGGGCGGAGTTGCGCGTCTCCGACACCGGAGAGGGAATCGACCCGGAGTTCCTGCCGTACGTCTTCGATCTGTTCCGCCAGGCGGACGCTTCCACGACCCGCCGGCACGGGGGGCTGGGCCTGGGACTGTCCATCGTCCGCCAGATCGTGGAGATGCACGGCGGGACCGTGCGGACCGGCAGCGAAGGGGAGGGGAAGGGGGCGGCGTTCACGGTGTCGCTCCCGCTTGCAGTTTTCCCTTAGAATAGCGGTTCGGCACGAGAACAGTCTCCCTCGGATACTCACAGAAAAGGACTCGACCGAACTTGAACCAGGCAACCACCATGCTCGCGGGAATTGCGAAGGCTCCTACCGGCATCGTCGGGCTCGACGAGATCACGGCTGGCGGCCTGCCCGCCGGACGCCCCACCCTGATCTGCGGCAGCGCCGGCTGCGGCAAGACCCTCATGGCCATGGAGTTCCTGGTGCGCGGCGCCACCGAGTTCGGCGAGCCGGGGGTGTTCATGAGCTTCGAGGAGGGCGTCGAGGAGCTCGCGGCCAACGTCCGCTCCCTGGGCTTCGAGGTCGACCGCCTGGTGGAGGAGGAGAAGCTGGTCGTCGACTACGTCCACGTGGAGCGCAGCGAGATCGAGGAGAGCGGCGAGTATGACCTCGAGGGGCTGTTCATCCGCCTGGGCTTCGCCATCGACTCGATCGGCGCCAAGCGCGTGGTGCTCGACACGCTGGAGGTCCTCTTCGGCGGCCTGCAGAACGAGGCGGTCCTCCGCTCCGAGCTGCGCCGCCTGTTCCGCTGGCTCAAGGACCGTGGGGTGACCGCCGTCATCACCGGCGAGCGCGGCGAGGGCACGCTCACCCGCCAGGGCCTGGAGGAGTACGTCTCCGACTGCGTGATCCTCCTCGACCACCGGGTCGGCGACCAGCTCGCCACGCGCCGCCTGCGGGTGGTCAAGTACCGCGGCAGCGTCCACGGTACCAACGAGTACCCGTTCCTGATCGACGAGCGGGGCATCGAGGTGCTGCCGGTGACCTCGCTCGGCCTGGATCACGAGGCCCCAACCGAGCGCGTCTCGTCGGGAGTGCCGGGGCTCGACGAGATGCTGGGCCGCAAGGGCTACCACCGCGGCAGCAGCATCCTGCTCTCGGGGCGGGCGGGCACCGGCAAGACCAGCATGGCCGCCCACTTCGCCGACGCCGCCTGCCGCCGCGGCGAGCGCTGCGTCTACTTCGCCTTCGAGGAGTCGCGCAGCCAGATGGTGCGCAACATGCGCTCCATCGGCGTCGACCTCCAGCCCTGGGTGGACCAGGGACTCCTGCTCTTCCACGCCTCCCGGCCCACCCTGCACGGCCTGGAGCGGCACCTGGTCACGCTGTACAAGACCATCCGCGACTTCGCGCCGCAGGTCGTGGTTGTGGATCCGATCACGAACATGCTCTCCGTCGGCGGCGAGGAGGAGGTCCATAGCATGCTGATGCGCCTGATCGACTTCCTCAAGGTGCACCAGATCACGGCCCTCTTCACCAGCCTTACCCACAGCGGGCAGATCGAACAGGTCGAGCAGACCGAGGTCGGCGTCTCGTCCCTCATGGACACCTGGCTCCTGCTGCGGTCGAACGAGACCAGCGGTGAGCGCAACCGTACCCTGCACGTGCTCAAGTCGCGCGGCATGAACCACTCGAACCAGCTCCGGGAGATGCTCCTCTCGGAGGACGGAATCCGCCTGGTAGACGTCTACCTCGGGCCCGAGGGCGCGCTCACCGGCGCGGCCCGGCTGGCCCAGGAGGCGCGGGAGAGGGCGGCGGCCGTGGCGCGCCAGCAGGAGATCGAGCGCACCCGCCGCGACCTGGAGCGCAGGCGCGAGGCCATGGACGCCCGCATCAACGCCCTGCGCCTGGAGTTCGAGGGTGAGCAGGAGGAGGCGCGGCGCCGGATCGAGCAGGACGAGTCGCGCGAGCAGCTTCTGACGGACAACCGCAACGACATGGCCCGCGCGCGGGGAGTCGGGACGCCGGCTTCAAAGAGCCTGAACGAGGACAGACGGTCGTGAGTGCGCCTGGGGAAGAGATCCTTACCATGAGCGAAGGTTCCAGCGGAAAAGCGGGCGAAAAACCGGGGGAAGACGAGACCGGCCCGGGCTCGATCGACTTCTGGAGCCTGCGTCTCTACGTCGCCGGCCAGACGCCCAAGTCCATGACCGCCATCGCCAACTTGAAGCGGTTGTGTGACGAGCATCTGGCGGGCAGGCACCGCATCGAGGTCATCGACCTGATGGAGAACCCCAAGCTCGCCCGTACCGACCAGATCCTCGCGATCCCGACGCTGGTGCGCTCGCTGCCGAACCCGATCCGCAAGGTCATCGGCGACCTGTCCAACTCGGAACGCGTGCTGGTCGGCCTGGATATCCGGCCCAGGAGCTGATCCACTCCTTCGGAGTCACTGGTGAAAACTCTTCGCCCCGACATCGACCTGACCTCTCGCGAGCACCTCCAGGGGGAGCTCGACCATCTCCGCGCCCACATGCGGGAAGCCGAGGACACCCTGCGCGCCATTCAGGAGGGCGAGGTGGATGCCCTCGTGGTCTCGGAGCGGGAGGGTGAGAAGGTCTACATCCTGCGCAGCCCGGACCGCACCTACCGCCTCATGATCGAGGAGATGCGGCAGGGCGCGGTCACCGTCACCCCGGACGGGACCATCCTCTACGCCAACGGCTGCTTCGCCGACATCCTGAGGACCTCCGCCCAGTCGCTGGTGGGATCGCGGGTGCGCTCCTTCGTGGCGCGCAACAGCTTCGACCTGCTCGAGGCCCTCCTCGGCCAGCAAGGCAAGGCCCAGGGCGAGGTGGAGCTGGTGGCCGGCGACGGCACCCGCATCCCGGTCTTCGTGGCGGTCAGCCAGCTTTCCCTGGAAGAGGAGCAGCCGGTCCTCTGCCTGGTGGTCACCGACCTCACCGACCAGAAGCACAGCGAGAAGCTCGTGGCCGACGAAGAGCTGGCCCGGTCGGTCCTCGACCACGCCGCCGAGGCCATGGTGGTCTGCGACACCGAGGGGCGCATCGTGCGCGCCAACCAGGAGGCGCACCGCCTGTGCGGCCGCAACGTGCTGCTGGAGCGGTTCGAGGAGGCCTTTCCCCTGGAGATGGTCCCCGGCAGTATGTCCAGCAGTGCGGAATCTCCCGATGCCCGTGCCTTTGTGGCCCGGGTGCTGGCCGGCGACCGGCTGCGCGGCGTGGAGGCCGGCCTGGATGGCGGACGGCTCGACCTGATGCTCTCCGCCGGCCCGCTCCGGCCGGCCGGCCGTAAGGCGATCGAGGGGTGCGTCGTCACGTTGACCGACATCACCGAGCGGCGGCGGTCCGAGCGCGAGCTGCAGCGCGCGTGGGCCGCGGCC
This sequence comes from Holophagales bacterium, assembly GCA_031412055.1. Taxonomy (GTDB): domain Bacteria; phylum Acidobacteriota; class Thermoanaerobaculia; order Multivoradales; family UBA5704; genus DATMER01. Next base: position 5,795 of record JANOCF010000123.1, read on the forward strand.
GAAGCCATGAACCAGGCCAAGGACCACTTCCTCGCCACCCTGAGCCACGAGCTGCGCACACCGCTGACGCCGGTGCTGGCCGTCATCTCGGGCCTGGAGAGCAACGAGGGCTTCCCGCCCGACCTCCACCAGAGCGTGGTCATGATGCGGCGCAACATCGAGCTTGAGGCGCGCCTCATCGACGATCTCCTCGACCTCACCCGCGTCTCCCGCGGCAAGCTCGAGCTGGAGCGCCGCAACGTGGACCTGCGGGAGCTCCTCGAGCACGCCGTCCAGACCTCCTGCGGCGAGGAGATGTCCTACGGCCGCCGCAGGATCGTGGTCGACCTCCAGAACGGGGATCTGCGGCTGTGGGGAGACGCCTCGCGGCTGACCCAGGTCTTCTGGAACCTGCTCAACAACGCCGTCAAGTTCACTCCCGAGGGGGGGACGATCACGGTGCGCTCGCGCTACGAGGCATCGACCGGGATCGCCGTAGAAATCTCCGATACCGGCGTCGGGATCGACCCCGGCGTGCTGCCCCGCATCTTCGACGCGTTCGAGCAGGGCGAGGTCAGCGTGACGCGCCGCTTCGGCGGCCTGGGCCTGGGGCTCGCCATCTCCAAGGCCATCGTGGAGCTGCACGGAGGTACCATCGACGTCCGCAGCAGCGGCAAGGACCGGGGCACCACCTTCGAGGTTCGCCTGCCGACGGGGACCCTGCAGCTCGAAGCCGAGGGGGCGGCCCAGTTCCGCGAAGGCACCCCGTTCGGGCCGGTGAGGGTCGCTCGCAACCTGCGCATCCTCCTGGTCGAGGATCACCCGGACACCGCCGACGCCCTCGCCGAGCTGCTGCGTACCCGCGGCCACGTGGTTCGGATCGCCACCACCGTTGCCCAGGCCCTCGCCGCGGCCGGTGAGGAGCGCTTCGACCTGGTGCTCAGCGACCTTGGCCTGCCCGACGGCTCCGGACAGGACCTCATGCGGCAGCTCTCCCACCGCTACCAGTTGCGCGGCATCGCCCTGAGTGGCTACGGCATGGAGGACGACATCCGCCGCAGCCGCGATGCCGGCTTCCACTGCCACCTGACCAAGCCGGTCAATCTGCAGGCCCTCGAGACCGCCATCCAGCAGGTCGCAGAAAAGGAACCGGCGGAGGTCTGATGGCCGGGTCCGACTCCTCCTCCCGCTCCCGCGGCCTCGCGGGCAGCGCGGCAGGCGACCGCCAACTGCACGAGCAGAACCGGGTCCTGGTGCGCTTGGCCAAGAGCGACGCCGCCATGTCCGGCGACCTGGCCGGGACCCTGCGCGAGCTCACGGAGGCCGCGGCCACCACCCTCGAGGTGGAGCGGGCGAGCGTCTGGCTCTACGATGAGGGCCGCACCCGCATCGACTGCGTGGAGCTCTACGAGAAGACGCCGCACCGGCACTCCGGCGGTGCCGCCCTCGCGGCGTCCGACTTCCCCGGCTACTTCAAGGCGCTGGAAGAGGAGCGGGCGATCGTGGCCCACGATGCCCACCAGGACCGGCGCACGCGCGAGTTCTCGGCCAGCTACCTCGCCCCGCTCGGCATCACCGCCATGCTGGACGCGCCCATCCGCGTGCGCGGCCGCATGGTCGGCGTGGTCTGCCACGAGCACATAGGCGAGCCGCGGCGGTGGGCCCTGGAAGAACAGACCTTCGCCGCCTCCCTCGCCGACCTCGCCGCCCTCGCCCTGGAGGCCGGCCGCGACGTCACTGCTCGTCTGCGCACTGAGAGCGCGCTGCGCGAGAGCGAGGAGCGCTTCCGCCAGGTCGCGGAGAACATCGGCGCCGTGTTTTTCATGACCGAGGCGGAGGCCGGAGCCGGCCTCCGCCTCCTCTACGTCAGCTCCGCCTACGAGCGGATCTGGGGACGGACCCGGGCGAGCCTGTATGAAAATCCCCGGGACTGGGTGAATGCCACGCACCCGGACGACCGCGAGCAGGTCGACCGGGCGCTGCCGGGCGCCGCCAAGGGTGTCTTCGACGAGCAGTTCCGCATCGTCCGGCCGGACGGCTCCGTGCGCTGGGTGCACAGCCGCGTCTTCCCGGTCCTGGAGCACAAGGGAGAGCACCACCGCAACGCCGGCATCGTCGAGGACGTCACCGAGCGCCGGCAGGCGGAGGAGTCGTTGAGGGAGAGCGAGCAGAGGCTGGCCCTCGCGACCACTTCCGCGGGGCTCGGGATCTGGGACTGGGACGTGAGCCGCAACACGATGCTCTGGGACCCCCGGATGTACGCGCTCTATGGCATCCGCGCGGAGGACTTCACCGGTGCCGTCGACGCGTGGCAGAGGGGTCTTCAC
>JANOCF010000124.1:0-7694 GCA_031412055.1 Holophagales bacterium
CCATCGCGCGGCTGGTGCGGACGAACGGTCCCGCGCAGTGGAGCACGGCCGATACCCCTTCCAACCCCTTCGCCAGCGCCGAGGCGTCGTCCAGGGAAAAAGCTCGGTGGGGAAGGCCCAGCTCGGACCCGAGCGCTCCGACCGCGGCCGCGTTGCGTCCGGCGAGGATCGGCTTCAGGCCCCGCCGGGCCGCCTCGCGGGCTGCCAGCTCGCCGGTATAGCCGTTGGCTCCATAGATCATCCAGGTCATGGAACGAGCGCCTCCCTCGCGGCGAGCACGACCCGCCGCGCCTCTTCGGGTGTGGCGGCCAGGGCCGTCAGATGTCCCATCTTGCGGCCCGGCCTCGCCTTGGCCTTGCCGTAGAGGTGGACCTTGATCTCGGGGAACCGGCAGGCCGCGGCCCAGTCGGGCTCGCCGCCGTTCCAGAGGTCTCCCAGGAGGTTGGCCATGGCCGCCGGACGCAGCAGCTCGGTCGAACCGAGCGGCAGGCCGCAGATGGCCCGGAGCTGCTGCTCGAACTGGCTGGTCACGCAGGCGTCGAAGGTCAGATGGCCGGAGTTGTGGGGCCGCGGCGCGAGCTCGTTGACCAGCAGCCGGCCGTCCCGGGTCAGGAACATCTCCACGCAGAGGACGCCCACGACCTCCAACCCCTCCAGGATGCCGCGCGCGATGGCCACGGCCTCACGCTCCAGCTCGGCCGATATGGGCGCCGGGGATACGGTGATGTCGAGGATATGGTTCCGGTGATCGTTGGCCAGCACCCCGAAGTGGGCGAAGGAGCCGTCCAGGCCGCGCGCTCCGATCACCGAGACCTCGCGCTCGAAGTCCACGAAGGCTTCAAGGATGGCTTCTCCGGTCCCCAGGCTGGCCCAGGCGGCATCCGCCTCTTCCTTCCGGAAGATCTTCGCCTGCCCCTTGCCGTCGTAGCCCCAGTCCGCGGTCTTGAGGACGGCCGGACAGCCGATCTCCTCCAGCCCTCGCCGCAGCTCCTCCGCCGAGCGGACCGCCACGAAGCGCGGGACCGGGATGCCGGCCCCGGACAGGAAGCCCTTCTCCCGCAGCCGGTTCTGGGTCGTGTGGAGCACGGAGCCGGCAGGCCGGACAGGCGCGTGCTCGGCAGCGGCCCGGGCCGTGTCAGCCGGAACATTCTCGAACTCGAACGTGACCACGTCCACGCGGCGGGAAAAGTCGCGGACCGCGTCCAGATCGTCGTAGGAAGCCTGAACCTCGCGGTCGGCGACCTGGCCCGTGGGCGTGTCGTCCTCCGGGGAGAGCGTGTGGACGCGGTAGCCCATGCGCCGGGCCGCGATCGCGAACATCCGCCCGAGCTGGCCGCTGCCCAGGACGCCGACCGTGGAGCCGGGCAGGACCGCGCCGCTCGTCCCGATCACTCCGCTCATGGAAGAGTGTTTTCCCGCACTTGCCGTGTCTGCTCCTCGACGAATTCCCGGAGCTTTTCGCGCAGTTCGGGACGGGTTCGGGCAAGAAAGCGAATCGCAAGCAGCGCCGCGTTGGCCGCGCCGGCCTTGCCGATCGCGAGGGTGCCCACAGGCACGCCGGACGGCATCTGGACGATCGATAGGAGCGAGTCGAGACCGTTCAGGGCGTGGCTCTGGACCGGCACGCCGAGCACCGGAAGCAGCGTCTGGGACGCGACCATCCCGGGCAGGTGTGCCGCTCCGCCCGCGCCGGCGATCACGACCTGAATCCCCCGCTCCTCGGCTCCCCGTGCGAACTCAGCCATCCAATCCGGCGTGCGGTGGGCGGAGACGACGAGACACTCGTGAGGCACGCCGAAGCGGGTCAGCATCTCGTCGGCATGGCGCATCGTCTCCCAATCGGACTTGCTTCCCATGATGACGCTCACCAGGGGGCTTTCGTCCGGCAGGGTATCTGGAGCCATGGCATCCATGATTTCGTGTTCGCGGGGGTGGTCAGAACCAGGGCGTCCCGGAGTATAATTCCGGCGACCAACGTATCGGGGGCGGAGCTTAACACAGGGCGTGCGAGGCCCGTCCGGCATCTGAGCGCCACGGGTCTGTCACAGAGAGTTCGCAGTGTGTTTCTGGGACACTCCGCCCTCCTCGCATAACATCTTGATCTTGTTTCTGAAACCGACGCACTCTCAAGGAGGATTTTTTATGGTGCGTGTCTCTTCTACCCAGCGCGGCTGGGCGTGCGTTCTGGCCTTTCTGGCCCTGTTCATCGGCATGGCGCCCTGGGCTGGCGCTCAGACCGACGTGACCACGAGCCGGATCTCCGGCACGGTCGAGGACGCCGACGGCTCGGCGCTCCCCGGCGTGACCGTGGTCGCCACCAACGTGGAGACCGGCCTCCAGGTGACCAACGTCACCGACGAGCGCGGCTTCTACCGGGTGCTCAACCTGCCGACCGGCTCCTACAACCTCGAGGCCTCCCTGGACGGCTTCGCCACCGCGACGGCGGAAAACGTCCGCCTTCTGCTCGGTTCGACACCCACGGTGAACTTCAACCTGCAGAGCTCGTCGGTGGCCGAGACCATCACGGTCACCTCCGAGGTGCCGGTCGTCGAGGTGACCAACACCGCGACCGGAACCACCATGCAGCAAGAGCAGATCGAGGCGCTGCCGATCTCCGGCCGCGACTTCAAGAACCTCGTGCTCCTGACCCCGCAGACCCGCCTCGACTCCGAGCGCGGCAACCTGTCGATCTCGGGCCAGCGCGGCATCAACACCAACGTGACCATCGACGGCGTGGACTTCAACAACGCCTTCTTCGGCGGCACGGTGGGCGGCGCCGAGGGCCGTTCTCCCCTGTCGATCTCCCAGGAGTCGATCAAGGAGTTCACGGTCATCACCAACGGCGCCTCGGTCGAGTTCGGCCGCTCGGGCGGCGGCTTCGTGAACGTCATCACCAAGAACGGCACCAACAACCTGCACGGCTCGGTCTTCTACTACAACCAGCCGCAGAGCCTGATCTCCGACTTCGCCAACGGCCGCGAGGCGGCCGACCAGGAAAAGGAGCAGTACGGCGGCTCGCTGGGCGGCGCGATCATCCAGGACAAGCTGTTCTACTTCGCTTCCTACGACAACCAGGACCAGAGCCTGACGGTCCCGATCAGCACCCAGGTTGCCGATCCCGACATCTTCGCCAGGTACCCGATCCTGTCGTCGCCGGACGAGTACGTCCAGACGCGGGACGGAAACGTGCTCTTCGGCCGTCTCGATTACCAGGCGAGCTCCGCCCATCGCTTCATGGTGCGCGGCAACTTCACCGAGTACGAGGGCATCAACGGCACCTCGGACTCTCAGACCCGCACCGAGAGCTACAACGGCATCGAGGGGCTCGACACCGACTCCTACGTCGGCTCCTGGTCCGGTCAGTTCGGGGCCAATGTCCTGAACGACCTCAACCTGAACTACATCGAAGAGAACACCCCCCGGCTGGACAAGGGGCTCAACCTCCCCGAGATCCAGATCACCGGCACCGCGTTCCGGTGGGGCGAGGTCAGCTTCCTCCCCGTCAACCCCACGACCACCGAGCGCAAGGCAATCAGCGACACGCTGACGTTCCTGGCGGGCAACCACGTCGTCAAGGGAGGCCTCGAGTACAACGACACCTCGATCGACCAGGTCTTCCGCGGCAACTGGCGCGGCGTGTTTCTTTTCAGCAACAAGGCCGACTTCCTGGCGGGCCGGTGGAACGAGTACCGGCAGTTCGGCGGCCTCGGCGGCCTGACCTCGTCCGAGGCTGGCCACGCCAGCTTCGGACAGAAGGAGCAGGCGCTGTTCCTGCAGGACCAGTGGTTCGTCCGTCCCAACCTCACCCTCCAGGCCGGCGTGCGCTTGGAGTCGCTCGACAATCCGAACAATGCGATCCTGAACCAGAACGACCGCAATGCCAACGGCTCCTTCAAGCTGAGCGGCGAAGTGCCCGACATGGACCTGACGGACCAGATCTCGCCGCGCCTCGGCCTCTCCTGGGCTCCGGACGACAAGACCGCCATCCGCTTTTCCGTGGGCCGTTTCTGGAGCCGTACCCCGGCCATCCTCCTGGCGCAGCTCTATACGTCGAACGGCCTGCGCGGCACTCAGTACAACGTCTTCGCCCGGCGTGACACCTCCGGCAACGTGATCGGCGCTCCGACCGATCCACTCGCTCCGGGCTGGGGTGAGAACTGGACCCCGGAGGGTGTCGAGCGGATCGACTTCACCAAGATCCCGAACGTGGCGCGTCCCGGCGTGTTCGTCATCGACGAGAATTTTGAGAATCCCTACACCGACCGCGTGACCCTGGGCGCCGAGCGCGAAATCTTCTCCAAGACCGCCTTGGGGCTCGACGTCACCTACGCCGAGGGGCACCAACTCCAGCGGCTGATCAACATCAACCGCGTGTACGAGGGCACCACGGCAGCCAACGGCCAGCCGCGCTACAGCTCGACGACCCCCTTCCCCTTCTACGGCCGTATCATCAGCAGCCTCTCCGACGGCGAGTCCGAGTACTACGGTGTGACAGCGTCCCTGCGCCGCCGCTACGCGGACAACTTCAGCCTGTACGGCTCGGTCACCTGGTCGCAGGACAAGGACGATGACTCGAACGAGCGTAACTTCTCCGGCATCCAGGCCGAGGACTACAACAACCTCGACACGAGTTGGGGCTACTCCAACCGCGACCAGGAGTGGAAGGGTGCGATCAACGGCCTGTGGGACACGCCGCTCTGGGGCATTGGCCTCTCCGGCGCCTTCCGCTACGCCACCGGCTCGCCCTACAACGCCACGACCGGCACCGACCTGAACAACGATGGCGAGAGCGGCACCGACCGTCCGACGGTCAACGGCGTCCACTTCGAGCGCAACAGCTTCCGCCAGCCGGACTTCTACAGCCTCGACCTGCGGCTGTCCAAGGGTTTCGATGTCGGCCCCGGCGACCTGTCGGTGTTCGCGGAGTGCTTCAACTGCACGGATGCGGCCAACCGCTTCGTGACGGACACCCGCTGGGGCACGGGACAGACCCCCAATGCCACCTTCGGGCGGGAGGTCGGCGTCGGCACGCCGCGGACCTTCCAGCTCGCGCTGCGCTACGACTTCTGATCCGGACCTCCGGACCGGAAGCTTGAAGGGGGGCGGAAACGCCCCCCTTTTCTTTTTGCGAGGCGTGTTACGATCTCTGTGTTACACGGAGATCGAGATGGCTACAGTACGGCTAGACGTTAAAACCGAGGCGACTCTGAGACGCCTGACAACGCGACGGGGGCAGACGCAGTCCGAGGTGATTCGCGACGCCATCACCCGGCTCGCCGACGAAGAGGGCGAGCCGCTCTCGGCCTACCAGCGCATGCAGGCGTTCGTCGGTATTTTCGACAGCGGCGGCAAGCAGCTTTCAGAAGACACGGGGAAGAGGCTACGCGAGTTGCTGGAAAAGAAGAGGGTACGTGCGGGCAGTCCTGATTGACGCCGGCCCTCTGGTCGCCGTGCTCGACCGGAGCGATCACCACCACGAGAAGGTTGTGAACGCTCTCCAGAAGATCCAGGACCCGCTTGTCAGCGTCTGGCCCGTGGTCGTCGAGGCCATGTATCTCCTGGGATCCTCCTGGGCCGCCCAGAAGGCACTCTGGGAGATCTTCGAGACCGGCACGATCCAACTGCTCCCCCTCGACCAGGCGGACATACCGCCGATGAAAAGCCTGATGGAGAAGTACCGGGACCTGCCCATGGACATGGCGGATGCTGCCCTCGTCCGTGTGGCGGAACGGGAAGGCATTCGCCGCGTACTGACCCTCGATCATCGGGATTTCGGCGTCTACCGCCTGGCGAGGAAAGGCAGCTTCACTCTCCTGCCTTGAGGGGATGGCTGCCTGAAACGCTTGGAAAGAGATGTATTGGCTGGGAGGCAGGGATTCGAACCCCGATTCTGCGGGTCAGAGCCGCATGTCCTACCGTTGAACGACCTCCCAGCAGGACAGGCCGGGGAGGATAAACCAACCGGGCCGTAAGGTCAACTCCGCGGCGTCCCGGCTCCTTCTCTGAGGAAGCCCGCGAACGCCGTCATCTTCCGCTGCGTGGACTCCCTTCCCATCAGTTCCACCAGGTCGAACAGCGGCGGCCCTCCCGCGGCGCCCGACAGCGCCATCCGAACCGGGTGGATCAGCACGCCGGCCTTGACTCCCCGCTCGTCGGCCAGCGCTCGCAGCTCGGCCTCCAGCGCCTCCTTGGTGAACCCGGGCAGCGCGGTGTAGCGGTCCCGCAGGTTGTCCAGCAGCGCCGGCAGGTCGCTGTCCTTGAAGAACTTGGCGCAGGCCGCCGGGTCGTACGCGAGCGACTCCTGGAAATAGGGGACCACCAGCTCCGCGATCTCCTTGAGCGTCCGGGCACGGGTGCGGTAGAGCTCGACCGCCGCGGCCAGCCGTTCGGGATCGGCGTCCGCCAGTCCGACCGGCTCCAGGAAAGGACCCAGGTGGGGCATCAGCTCCTGCGCGCTCAGCCGCGAGATGTACTGGGCGTTCATCCACAGCAGCTTCTCGCGGTCGAACACCGCGGCCGACGAGTTCAGGCGGTCGACCGAGAAGAGCTGGATCATCTCCTCGCGGGAGAGGATCTCCCGGTCTTCTCCCGGAGACCAGCCGAGCAGGGCCATGAAGTTGTAGAGCGCTTCCGGCAGGATGCCCTCGCCGCGGAACTCCTCGACCGACGTCGCGCCCGTGCGCTTGGAGAGCCGCTTCTTGTCCGGTCCGAGGATCAGCGGCAGGTGGCCGAACGTCGGCACCTGCCCGCCCAGGGCCTGGAAGAGCGGCACGTGCTTGGGCGTGTTCGACAGGTGGTCCTCGCCCCGGATCACGTGCGTGATCTCCATGTCGATGTCGTCCACCACCACCGACATGTGGTAGGTCGGGTTGCCGTCGGAGCGCAGGAGGATGAAGTCGTCCAGGGCGTCCGGCGGGAAGTCCATGTCCCCGCGCACCATGTCGTGGAAGCGGATGTTGTCGTCCGGCATCCGGAAGCGGATGACGAAGGGACGCCCCTCCGACACGCGCGACTCGGCCTCTTCCTTCGAGAGATGGAGGCAGGTGCGCGGGTAGCGGAAGGAGACGCCCTTCTTCTGGGCCTCGGCGCGCTGGGTCTCCAGCTCCTCCTGGGTGCAGAAGCAGCGGTAGGCCTTGCCGGCCGCGAGCAGCTCCTCGGCGCGCTCGTGATGGCGCGGCAGCCGCTCGCTCTGGAGGAACGGCCCCTCGTCCCAGACCACCCCGATCCAGGCCAGCGCGTCCTGGATCTGGCGGGTCATGGCCTCGTCGGAGCGCTCCTTGTCGGTGTCCTCGATGCGCAGGATGAACGCGCCGCCCAGCTTCTGGCGCAGCAGGTCGTTGTAGATGGCGGTGCGCACACCGCCGAGGTGCAGAAAGCCGGTCGGCGAAGGCGCGAAGCGCACCCGGACCGGGCCTTGGATCTCGATTGTCATCTCTCTCTCGCTCTCTTTACTTGATCCAGACCGTCTTGATGTTGACGAACTCGCGGATCCCCGCGTCGGCCAGCTCCCGGCCGTAGCCCGAGCTCTTGATGCCGCCGAACGGGAGGCGGGGATCGGACTTGACGATCCCGTTGACGAAGACCGAGCCGGCCTCGATCTCTCCCGCCAAGGCCTCGCCGCGCGCCGAATCCGCGGTCCAGATGCTGGCGCCGAGACCATACCGGGAGCGGTTGGCCAGCTCGATCGCCTCGTC
>JANOCF010000125.1:0-5653 GCA_031412055.1 Holophagales bacterium
CTGCCGGGGCTCACGATCAGCAGCTCGGGCATCCGCAACGACCGCGCGAACTTCGACCTCTCGCTGTGGATGGCCGAGGGTCCCGACGGCATGGTCGGGTGGCTGGAGTACAACGCGGACATCTTCGACCGCGTCACGGCCCGGCGCATGGTCGACCACCTGCAGCGGACGTTCGCGGCCATCGCCGCCGATCCCGACCGCCGCATCCAGGACCTGCCGCTGATGAGCGACGCGGAGCAGAAGCAGGTGCTGGGGGAGTGGAACCGCACCGAGAAGGCTCGTTCGGCGACGGACACGTTCGTCGACCTGTTCGCGGCCCAGGTGGCGCGGACGCCTGACGCGGTGGCGGCAGTGTGCAATGGCCGCAGCCTCACCTATGCCGAGCTGGACCGCCGCGCCCGGAGCTGGGCACGCATACTGTCCAGCAGCGGCGTGGGTTCCGAGTCTCTGGTCGCGATCCTCTCCGAGCGCGGGCTCGACTTCCTGACCGGCGTGCTGGCGGTGTTCCAGGCCGGCGGCGCCTACCTGCCGCTCGATCCCAACCAGCCCGCGTCGCGGGCCGGCGCCGTGCTGCACCAGAGCGGATCGCGCTGGCTGCTGTCCGGCAACGGACTTGGACCGAAGCTGTTGGCTTCAGACGATGCACCGGAGATGGAAGTGATCGAGATGGAGGATCTTCCGAGGGACACCCCGGAGGACATCGGCGAAGCGCTGCCGCTACGCGCCGGTCAGGACAACCTCGCCTACGTCATCTACACCTCGGGCTCCACCGGCCTGCCCAAGGGGGCGATGATCCACCACCAGGGCATGCTCAACCACCTGCTGGCCAAGGTCGAGGAGCTGGAGCTGACTCCGGCCGACGCCGTGGCCCAGAACGCTTCGCAGAGCTTCGACATCTCGGTCTGGCAGCTCCTGTCGGGCCTGGCCGCGGGCGGCCGGGTGCACATCTACCCGGACGAGGTGGCCCACGATCCCGGCGCGCTGCTCGCGGCCGCGGAGCGCGACGGCCTGACCATCCTGGAGGTGGTGCCGTCCATGCTGGCGGCCATGCTTGAAGGTATGGAGAAGGGCGAGAGGCCGGCTCTCGGCAAGCTGCGCTGGATGATCCCCACGGGCGAGGCCCTGCCGCCGGAGCTCTGCCGGCGCTGGCTCGCGCTCTATCCCAACATCCCGCTGCTCAACGCCTACGGCCCCACGGAGTGCTCGGACGACGTCAGCCATCACCCGGTGCGGCAGGCGCCGGAGGCCGCGATGGTGCACATTCCGATCGGCCGACCGGTGTCCAACACGCAGCTCTACATCTTGGACCGGGACCTGCGTCCGCTGCCTCCCGGCGTGGCCGGAGAGCTGTGCGTGGGCGGCCTGGGCGTCGGGCGCGGCTACCTGGCCGAGCCGCTGCGCACGGCGCAGGTGTTCGTGCCCGATCCGTTCCGGGGCGAGGGGCTGCGTCTCTACAGGACGGGCGACCTGGCGCGCTGGCTGTCCACGGGCGAGATCGAGTTCCTGGGCCGCGTCGACTTCCAGGTCAAGGTGCGCGGGTTCCGCATCGAGCCCGGGGAGATCGAGTCGGTCCTGGGCCGCCATCCCGGCGTGCACCAGGCTGTGGTGCTGGCGGTGGAGGAGAAGGGGGAGAAGCGGCTGGTGGCGTACGCCGTGCCGCAAGGCGGGCCATCGGCGGGAGACCTGGACGTCGCCAACCTGCGCACCTTCGTCAAGGAGCGTCTGCCCGAGTACATGGTGCCCGCGGCGTTCATGGTGCTCGCTGAGATGCCGCTCACGCCCAACGGCAAGGTGGACCGCCGCGCCCTGCCCGCCCCGGCCTGGGGACGGACGGACGACGAGAGCTTCGTGGCGCCGCGCAACGAGATCGAGGAGGCCATCGCCGACCTGTGGATGGAGATCCTCAAGGTCGCGCGCGTCGGCGCGTTCGACAACTTCTTCGAGCTGGGCGGCCACTCGCTTCTGGCGACGCAGCTCGTCTCGCGCATCCAGCAGACATTCGAGAACGACCTCAAGCTCCGCACGCTGTTTGAAGCTCCGACCCTCGCCGAGCTGGCCCTGGTGGTGGAGGAGCTGATGATCGCCAAGGTCGACAGCCTCACGGAAGAAGAGCTGGCGCAGCTTCTATGATGATTCACCGGCTCTTCGAGGGCCAGGCGGCCCGCGAGCCGGATCGGATTGCCCTTGTCTTCGCGCCGGAGCCGGGCGCTCCCCGCATCGAGCTGACCTACGGCGAGCTGAACCGGCGGGCCGACCGGCTCGCCGCGCATCTGCGCGGGCTCGGGGTCGGTCCCGAGCAGCGGGTGGGGGTCTCCCTGGACCGCTCGCCGGAGATGATCGTGACCCTGCTCGCCATCCTCAAGGCAGGCGGGGCCTACGCGCCTCTCGACCCCGCGTATCCGCAAGACCGCCTCTCCCTGATGATGGAAGACGCGTTCGCCGGGCTGGCCTCGCCGGTGCTGGTGACCCGCGAGGAGCTGCTGCCCCGACTGCCTCGGGTGCCGGATGGGGTGGCGGTGGTCTGTGTTGGAGAGGATGTTAAGGACCTAAACGACATAAAAGACGGGGGAGCGCTTGCTGGGAACCTGGCCTACCTGATTTTTACTTCGGGATCTACGGGCCGGCCCAAGGCGGTGGCGATCGAGCACCGCAGCGCGGTGGAGATGATCCGCTGGGCGCAGGGGGTCTACTCTCCGGAGGAGCTTGCCGGGGTCTTCGCCGCGACGTCGATCAATTTCGATCTGTCGGTGTTCGAGATGTTCGTGCCTCTGGCCTCGGGGGGAAAGATCATCCTGGGCGAGAACGCGCTGGCGCTGTCCAGGACGCCCGCGGCCGGCGAGGTGACGCTGATCAACACCGTGCCCTCGGCCATGGCCGAGCTGCTGCGCATGGGCGCGGTGCCACCCTCGGCGCGGACCGTGAACCTCGCGGGCGAGCCGCTGCGGGGAGTCCTCGCCCGGCGCATCCACGAGACCGGCACGGTCGAGCGGCTCCGGAACCTTTACGGCCCCTCGGAGGACACGACCTATTCGACCTTCGCCGAGGTCCTGCCGGGGGACGGCGAGCCCACGATCGGACGGCCTTTGCCGGGCACCCGGGTCTATGTGCTGGATGCCGCCGATGCTGCCCTTGATCGTGTTTCAGGGGAGGATGTGGGCGAGCTGTTCCTGGCCGGTTCGGGCCTGGCGCGCGGCTACCTGAACCGGCCGGACCTCACGGCAGAGCGCTTCGTGCCCGACCCGTTCGCGGAAGAAGGCGGCCAGCGCATGTACCGGACGGGCGACCTCGTCCGGTGGCTGCCCGGGGGGGAGCTGAAGTACCTCGGCCGCGCCGATCACCAGGTCAAGATCCGGGGCTTCCGGATCGAGCTCGGCGAGATCGAGGCGGCGCTCGCCTCCTGCCCGGGAGTGCGCGACGCGGCGGTGCTCGCGCGCGGGGACGCGCTGGGCGAAAACCGTCTGGTGGCCTACGTGGTGGCGTCCATCCAGGCCGCGGAGATCCTAAACTTCCTGCGGCGCAAGGTCCCGGACCCGATGCTCCCCTCGGCCTTCGTCTTCCTCGACGAGATGCCGCTCAACCCCAACGGCAAGATCGACCGCGGGGCACTGATGCGGATCGCCTCTTCCGGCCACCGGGGGGCGCTGGAGGCGCCGAGGACACCGGTGGAGACCGTGCTGGCGGACATCTGGGCCGAAGCCCTCGGGCTGGACCGGATCGGGATCTCGGACGGCTTTCTGGAGTCCGGCGGGCACTCGCTGCTGGGCTCGCGCATCCTCTCGCGTGTGCGCGAGATCTTCGGTGTCGACCTGCCTCTGGGAGCGCTCTTCGAGGCGCCCACGGTGGCGGCTCTCGCGCTGCGCATCGAGTCCCGGAAGGGCGCGGACCCGGCGCCCCCGATCCTGCCGGCGTCACGGGAGCTCCCCCTGCCTCTCTCCTTCGCCCAGGAGAGGCTCTGGCTGTTCGAGCAGCTGATGCCGGGATCGTCGGCGTACGAGATCCCGGTCGCCTTCCGGCTGGAGGGCGGGCTCGATCCAACGGCAATGGCGGCAGCGCTGGGTGAGGTCGTGCGGCGGCACGAGGTGTTGCGCACCGTGATCGCCAGAGTGGCGGGGCAGCCGTACCAGGTCGTCCAGCCTGTTTCTCCGCTACCGCTGCCGGTCGTCGATCTCCAGGCGCTGCCTCCCCGGCCTGGCGAAGCCGAGGCGGCGCGGTGGACGTCGGCCGGGCAGCTCGGCCCCTTCGACCTGGAGTCGGGGCCGCTGCTCCGGGCCTTGTTGGTCAAGCTTGGCCAGGACGCACACGTGCTGTCGCTGAGCATGCACCACATCGTCAGCGATGGCTGGTCGATGGGAGTGCTCACCGACGAGCTGGGAGCGCTCTACTCGTCGTTCTCACAGAGCCATCCCTCACCGCTGCCGGAGCTTCCGATCCAGTACTCGGACTTCGCGGTCTGGCAGCGCGGGTTCCTCGGCGACGGGACCCTGGACCGGCAGCTCGCCTGGTGGCAGCGGGAGCTGGAAGGGGCACCGCCGCAGCTCGTCCTGCCGTATGACCGGCCGCGTCCGATGGTCCAGAGCTTCCGCGCGGCGCAGCGGATCTCGAGGATCCCCGAGGAGCCGGCGCGCAGGCTGCGGAGCTTGAGCCGGAAGAACGGCTCGACGCTGTTCATGACCCTCATGGCCGCCTTCCAGGCTCTGCTCTACCGGTACACGGGCCAGGAGGATCTGCTCGTCGGCACCCCGATCGCCAACCGCAATCGGAGCGAGATCGAGGGGCTGATCGGTTTCTTCGTCAACATGCTGGTCCTGCGCGGACTCCCTTCGGCGGAGCTGCCCTTCCGGGACCTCCTGCAACAGGTCCGTTCGATGGCCCTGGGCGCCTACGCGCGCCAGGACCTGCCGTTCGAGAGGCTCGTCGAGGAGCTGAGGGTCGAGCGCAACCTGGGCCACAACCCGCTGTTCCAGGTCGTGTTCGCGCTGCAGAGCACGCCCATCGGCGACCTGGAGCTGCCCGGGATCGCGACTGCGCGACTGAGGCCGGAGGTCATCGCCACTCCGTTCGACGTGGGACTGTCTGTGTGGGACCAGAGCGAAGAGCTCGTCGGGAAGATCGAGTACAGCACGGACCTCTTCGACGCGGCGACCGTCGACCGGCTGATGGGGCATTTCCAAGTCCTTCTGGAGGGGATCGCCGCGGACCCGGACCGTACCCTGGCCGCGCTGCCGTTGCTGACCGAGGCCGAGCACCGGCAGCTCGCCGAGTGGAACGACACCCGGCTGGAGACCGCGCACGTGCCCGTGACCCGCACCTTCGAGGAGCAGGCGAGGCGCACCCCCGGGGCCGTAGCGCTCGTGTTCGAAGGCGAGAGCCTGACGTATGGCGAGCTGGACCGGCGAGCGGGCGGTCTGGCGGCCCGGCTGCGTGCCCTTGGAGTGGACCGCGAGACGCGGGTGGGCCTGATGATGGAGCGCTCGCTCGACCTGGTCGTGGGCCTTCTCGGGATCTGGAAGGCCGGTGGAGCGTACGTGCCGCTCGATCCGCACCTGCCGGAGGATCGGCTTGTCTTCCAGATCGAAGACGCGCTCCTCGGCCAGGCGGCGACGGTGCTGGTCGCGCGGGAGCGGCCGCAGGGACGGCTCGCGGAGCTTGCGCT
>JANOCF010000126.1:0-3700 GCA_031412055.1 Holophagales bacterium
GCCGGGAGTGGAGGAGTGCACGTCGATCCGGCGTGTGGTGTGCAGCGGCGAGGCCCTGCCGCACGAGCTTCAGGAGCGGTTCTTCTCTCGCTCTTCCGCGGAGCTTCACAACCTGTATGGTCCGACGGAAGCGGCGGTGGACGTGAGCTTCTGGACGTGCCGGCGTGACGACGAGCGGAGCCTGGTTCCGATCGGCCGTCCGATCGCCAACGTCCGCCTGCATGTGCTGGACGGGTCGGGCTCGCCGTGCCCGGTGGGCGTGCCGGGCGAGCTTCACATCGGCGGCGTGGCCCTGGCGCGTGGCTACTGGGGCCGTCCGGAGCTGACGGCGGACCGCTTCGTTCCGGACCCGTTCTCCGAAGGCCGTCGGTTGTACCGGACGGGCGACCTGGCGCGCGTGCTGCCGGACGGTTCGATCGACTACCTGGGCCGCCTGGATCACCAGGTCAAGATCCGCGGCTTCCGCATCGAGCTGGGAGAGATCGAGGCCGCGCTGCTGGGCCATGAGGGGGTGCGCTCCGCGGCCGTGCTGGCCCGGCAGGACACGCCCGGCTCGCCTCGTCTGGTGGCCTACGTGGTGGCGGCGGACACGGCGCTATCACTGCTATCGGCGCCGGATCTCCGGCAGTGGCTGGGGACGACCCTTCCGGAGCTCATGGTGCCTTCGGCGTTCGTATTCCTTGACGCGCTGCCGCTGTCTCCCAGCGGCAAGCTGGACCGGCGTGCGCTTCCCGCGCCGGGCAGCGAGCGGTCCGAGGGGACGATCTACGTGGCTCCGCGTACCGAGCCGGAGCGCGTCCTGGCGGAGATCTGGGAGTCTGTCCTGCTTCGCGAGGCCATCGGCATCGACGACAACTTCTTCGAGCTGGGCGGCGACTCCATCCTCAGCCTGCGTGTGGTCGCCCAGGCGCAGAAGCGCGGGCTGGACCTCACGCTTCAGCAGCTCTTCCAACTTCCGACGGTCCGCCGTCTGGCCGCCGCGATCGGCCGGACGGAAGCCGCGCGGGCTCGGCCGGTCCTCGAGCCGTTCGCCCTGGTGGAGCCGGAGGACCGGGCCAAGCTGCCGGACGGCCTCGAAGACGCCTATCCGCTCGCCCGGCTCCAGGCCGGCATGCTGTTCCACAGCGGCTACCGGACCGGTGCCACGGCCTACCACCAGGTGCTGAGCTACCACCTGCGGGCCCCGTTCGACGCGGAGAGTTTGCGCGCTGCCCTCGCGCGGCTCGTCGGGCGCCATGCCGCGCTCCGCACGAGCTTCGACCTGGGGAGCTTCCGCGAGCCGTTGCAATGGGTGCACGCGTCGGCGGAGCCGCGGCTGGCGGTCGAGGACCTCTCCGCGCTCCTGCCCGCGGAGCAGGAGGCGGCCGTTGCCTCCCGCGTCGACGCCGAGACCCGGGAGCCGTTCGACGAGTCCCGGCCGCCGCTGCTGCGGGTGCTCGTCCAGCTCCGCGGCGGCGGCACGTTCCAGCTCACGGTGAGCTTCCACCACGCGATCCTGGACGGCTGGAGCGCGGCCTCGCTGCTGACCGAGCTGTTCCAGGACTACCTGGCCGCCCTGCGCGGCGAGGCGCTGGCGCTGGGCGCTCCGGCCGTGCGCTTCCGCGACCTGGTCGCCCTGGAGCGGGAGGCCCTGGCGTCGGAGGACGGCCGCTCGTTCTGGGCGGAGCGGCTGCGCGATCTGTCTCCGTCCGCCGTGCCGCTCTGGCCTTCGGCGGGCGAGACCGGGATGCGGCGGCTCGACGTCCCCCTGGGCACCACGGTCACGGAGGGCGTGCGCGAAGTCGCCCGGTCCGCCGGCGTGCCGCTCAAGAGCGCGCTGCTCGCCGCCCATCTCAAGGTCTTGGGCCGGCTTGCCGGCCGGGAGGACGTGGTCACCGGCGCGGTCTTCAACACCCGTCCTGAGGAAGACGAGGGCGAGCGCGCTCTGGGCCTCTTCCTGAACACGCTCCCGTTCCGTCTGCGGCTGGAGGAGGGCTCATGGGCGGACCTGGTCCGCGGCACCTTCGACGAGGAACGGGCACTCCTGCCGTACCGCCGGGTCCCCCTGGCCGAGCTGCAGAAGCGGATGGCTGGAGAGACCCTTTTTGAGGTGATGTTCAACTTCGTCCACTTCCACGTCTATGGAGCGGTGGCCCGCATGGACGGCGTGGAGGTGCTGGGCAGCACGTTCCGCGCGGAGACCACGTTCCTCCTCTCGGCCGAGTTCGGTCTCGGCCTTGATGGGACGTCTCTCCACCTCCAGATCGACCACGACGCCTCCCGGCTGCCCGTGGCCGAGGCCGAGTGGATCGCCGGCTTCTACCGGCGGGCGCTGGAGTCGATGGCCGCCGGTCCGGCGGCATCCCACCGGCTCTGGACCGGACTCGGGGAGGCGGAATGCCAGCAGGTGCGGTTCGAGTGGAACGACACGCACCAGCCCTACGCGGGTCCTGAGCTTCTGCACGAATGGATCGAGGCGCAGGCGGCTCGGACTCCCTTCGCGGAAGCCGTGCGCTTCGAAGGCGAGTCGCTGAGCTACGCCGAGCTGAGCCTGCGGGCCGACGGCCTGGCGCGCCACCTGCGCGCGCTCGGCGTCGGTCCGGACGTCCTCGTCGGTGTTTGCATGGAGCGCTCCCTGGAACTGGTGGTGTCGCTGCTGGCGGTGCTCAAGGCGGGCGGCGCCTACGTGCCGCTCGACCCCGGGTACCCGGCCGAGCGCCTGGCCTTCATGCTGGAGGACAGCGCCACGCCGGTGCTGCTGACCCAGCCACAGCTGGCCGGTGCTCTGTCAGGCGCGAGGACGGTGCTGGTGGAGCCGGGCGCGGCGGAGTGGGCCGGCGAGCCGCTGCGCCTCGGAGTCGATCCCGACGGCTTGGCCTACATGATCTACACGTCAGGCTCGACGGGCCGTCCGAAGGGTGCGATGAACACCCACCGGGCGATCGTCAACCGCCTGCTATGGATGCAGGAGGCCTACGGCCTGGGCGCGGGCGACCGGGTGCTCCAGAAGACCCCGTTCAGCTTCGACGTGTCGGTGTGGGAGCTCTTCTGGCCGCTGATGACCGGAGCCTGCCTGGTGGTGGCGCGTCCGGAGGGCCACCGCGACGGCGCCTACCTGGTGGATCTGATCCGGCGCGAGCGGGTGACGACGCTGCACTTCGTACCGTCGATGCTGCGGGCGTTCCTGGAGCAGCCGGGAGTGGAGGAGTGCGCGTCGATCCGGCGGGTGGTGTGCAGCGGCGAGGCCCTGCCGCACGAGCTTCAGGAGCGGTTCTTCTCTCGCTCTTCCGCGGAGCTTCACAACCTGTATGGTCCGACGGAAGCGGCGGTAGACGTGAGCTTCTGGGCGTGCCGCCGTGACGACGAGCGGAGCCTGGTTCCGATCGGCCGTCCGATCGCCAACGTCCGCCTGCACGTGCTGGACAGCTCGGGCTCGCCATGCCCGGTGAGCGTGCCGGGCGAGCTTCACATCGGCGGCGTTGCGCTGGCCCGCGGCTACTGGGGCCGTCCGGAGCTGACGGCGGACCGCTTCGTTCCGGACCCGTTCTCCGAAGGCCGTCGGTTGTACCGGACGGGCGACCTGGCGCGCGTGCTGCCGGACGGTTCGATCGACTACCTGGGCCGCCTGGACCACCAGGTCAAGATCCGCGGCTTCCGCATCGAGCTGGGAGAGATCGAGGCCGCGCTGCTGGGCCATGAGGGGGTGCGCTCCGCGACCGTG
>JANOCF010000127.1:0-6762 GCA_031412055.1 Holophagales bacterium
GGAAGGCGGCTCCCTGGTTGGAGCGGCAGACCGAGGTGGCGGAGATCGACTCCCAGTTCGAGGGGCGCTAGAAGCTGCGCCTACACTGGCGCGACGAGGCCTGGGCCGCCGCCCGCCGCCTGGCCGGGCCGGTGATGCTGGTCTGCATCCTGGGCGTGGCGCTGTTCGCTCATTTCGCGATGGGGCTGAACCTGGCGCTGGCGCTCCTGCTGGGAGCGATGCTGGCGCCGACGGACCCGGTGCTGGCCGGAACGGTGACGGTCAACGACTCCGGCGATCACGACCGCATGCGTTATGGCCTGTCGGGCGAGGCGGGCTTCAACGACGGGATGGCCTTCCCGTTCGTGATTTTCGCGCTCCTCTGGGGCGAGCATGGGGGACCCGGAGACTGGATGGGACCGTGGGCTGCGCACCGGCTCCTCTGGGCCATTCCAGCCGCGCTCGTTCTCGGATTCGTGCTCGGCAAGGGTGTCGGCCACCTGGCGACCCGGCTGCGCAGCAGGCATCGCGACACCTCAGCGCCCAGCGACTTCCTGGCCCTGGCGCTCATCGCGCTCTCGTATGTGGCCGCGGAACTCGTCGGCGCCTGGGGCTTTCTGGCCGTGTTCGCGGCCGGCGTGGGTCTGCGGAGGGCCGAGGTGAAGGTGGTCAAGGATAGTCCGCATCCGGAGGCCGAATCTCCATCCGCGGAGGGGCCGGAGAAGCCGCAAGGGGCGCCGGACCATCCGCCCGCCGAGGATCTGGTCTCCGCGAATACGACCGCCGAAGCCCTGGACGAGCCCGCCATGGCCGTGGGCACGCTGGTCTCCGAGGTACTCTCGTTCGGCAACACGGCCGAGCGTCTGCTGGAGGTGATGCTGGTGGTGCTCGTGGGGGTCAGCCTCGCCGTCCACTGGGACTCGCGGGCCCTGCCTCTCGCGCTGGTGCTCGCCCTGGTGCTCCGGCCCCTGGCGGCGCGCCTGCTTCTCATGGGAACGCCGACCACGAATACGCAGCGCTGGCTGATGGGCTGGTTCGGCATCCGTGGGATCGGCAGCCTCTACTACCTTGCCTACGCCCTCGGGCACGGTGTGTCCGGTCAGGCCGCCTCGGACGCGTCCAATCTGACCCTCTCGGTCGTGGCGCTCAGCATCGTGGCGCACGGCACCACCGCTCAGCCGCTCCTCTCGTGGTACGAGCGCAAGCTCGCGAAGGAGGAGGGCCGGAAATAAATTGGCGAAAAAGATCACTGTAGGATGAGAGAACCCTTGGGAGACTCATCTTGATTCAATGCCGCTTCCGTCTGTTCGTCACCCTTCTCGCGTTCGCCTCCTTCCTGCCGCCGGGCCATGCAGACATTCTGCCGGAGCCTGCCGCTCTGCGCGGCGAGATCGAGGCCCTGCGCCTGGAGCCCGGCCGCGCCGTGTCGCTCAAGAACCTGAAGCTGGCGGCGGGTCTCGGCACGCTCCAGCTCGACGGCACCCTCTTCCCGACCAGCGAGGTGGGCGGGAGGGTGATGGAGATGGTCTTTCTGGGCAAAGGCCGGATCTCCCTGGAGCCGCCGAACGCCATCGAGGCCGGCCAGCTCGAGCTGTTCACCGGCCAGAGCCGGCTGGACGCCGAGTTCGGGGAGGCGGTCCTCGTCGTCGGCCTGGACGCGGCCGTGAGCGCGATGCTCCGCCGGCCCGCGGCCCAACCCGACGCCGAGACCCTCCGCAAGGCCGAAGCCCTCTACCAGGAGTGGCGCAAGCGGCGCGAGCGGGAGGTCCTCGGGGTGGAGCGGAGCCTGCTGGCGGACGGTCTCCGGGAGCCCGGCTCCGAAGGCTACTTCGCGGCCTGGTTTCGAGGAGCAGGTGAAGACGGGGGTACCGTGCCCGGAGAGTTCGTCTACGTGGTCGAGCCCGCCAGCCGCGAGCAGGTCACCCTGGGACGCTTCGTCCCCCTGGACGCGACGGAGAAGCAGAAGCGGCGCATCCTGAAAGAGATCGGCCGCGAGCAGCGCAAGGGCCGGCTGATCGGCCTGGAGCTCGACGACCTGGGCCAGTGGGACACCTGGCTGTCCGCGTCGCTGCCGGACGCCCAGGGCCGTTCCCGGCCCGGAAGCCCCGCCTTCGAGCCGAAGAAGTACACCCTCGACATCGCCCTGGACGGCAGCATGCACCTGAAGGGCAGCGCCCGGATCGACCTCGATCCGGTCATCCCGGGCTCGCGGTTGGTGCTCGTCCGCGTCCCCGATCTCCAGGTCACCCGGGTCACCGACGGGTCGAACGCGTTGAACGCGTCGAATACCGCCCTCTACCACCAGGTCAAATCCGGGGAGCTGGCCGTCGTCCTGCCGCAGTCCCCCGCAGATGGCCAGACGCCGTCGATCGTCATCCACTACGAGAGCAATCCGATCGAGAAGGACTTCAACGTCTACCGCCTCCTCGACACCCAGAACTGGTATCCGCAGCTGGGGGAGGTCAACCGCGCCACCTACGATGCGACCTTCCGCTGGCCGAAGAACCTGGACCTGATGGCCGGGGGGCGCCGCGTGGATGGGGGCGAGGACGGCGGCACGCGCTGGGAGCGGCGCACCCTGGACGCCGCGGCTCTCGCGTACTCCTTCGAGCTGGGCAACTTCGACGTGCAGACGGTCAAGGCCGGCCACGTGGAGATCCGCTTCGCCTTCGGTTCGGGGTCCAGTCTGACCGGGCGCGGCACCCGCGAGAGCGTGATCCAGGCCGTCAAGGACTCGCTGCTCTACTTCGAGGAGACCTTCGGCCCTTATCCCTTCGACGAGCTGACGGTGACCACGGCCCGCCGCGGCTTCTCCCAGAGCCTCCCCGGGTTCATGACCCTGAGCGACTACCTGCTCAACGACGCCGGCATGTGGAACCGCATGTTGGGGCTGGAGGACCGGCGGCTGGTCATCGCTCACGAGATGGCCCACCAGTGGTGGGGCGATCACGTGGGCTGGACGAGCTACCGCGACCAGTGGATGAGCGAGGCCCTGGCGAGCTACGCGGCCCTGCTGTACGGCCGTGCCCGCCTCAAGGAGCTGTCGGGCGTCGACCTCACCGAGGGCTGGTACGGCGCGGTGACGGCGTCCCTGCCGGACGGCTCGCCCATCGAGTCGGTTGGTCCGATCGTGCTGGGCTGGCGCCTGGTCTCCAGCCGGGCATCGGGCGCCTACCAGCCCATCGTCTACATGAAGGGCGCGGTGGTCATGGACATGCTGGCCCGCAGCCTGGGAGAGGACATCTTTCCCAAGGTCCTGAAGCAGGTGGTCAAGGTGTCGGGCGGCAAGTCGATCTCCACGGAGGACCTGTTCTCGATGATCGAGACGGTCACCTCCGCCGACCTCGATCCCTTCACCGAGCAGTATGTGTACGGCACCGGCCTGCCGGAGGTGCTCTACGACTCCAGGATCGAGAAGAAGGGCACCGGCTGGGTGGTCAAGCTCACGGCCCGGCAGCACACGCCGCACCGCTTCCGCTACCGGGTGGTGTCGACGGAGCGCGGGACTTTCGATGTGACGCGGGAGGCGGCCGGGCAGGTGGACGTGAAGACCTCGACCCTGGTCGTTCCGATCGTGGTGGGGGTCTACGATCCCAAGGGCGGCAAGCCGGGTCCGGAAGGGGCCAACGTCGCGGTGCAGGGCAACGTTCTGCTCAAGGGGGAGACCACCGAGCTTTCGATCGACGTGGAGCACGAGCCCAAGAGGGTCTGGATGGACCGCGATCACCGCGTCTTCGGCTCCTTCCTGAGCCAGGACCGGAACCCGAAGGTGTTCCTGTTCATCCAGGGGCAGAAGGCGGCGGTGGCCGGGGATACAGCAGCCGCACTGTCCCTCTTCGACCAGGCGCTTGCCGCCAAGGAGCTGCCGCCGGACGACGGCCGGACCGT
This sequence comes from Holophagales bacterium, assembly GCA_031412055.1. Taxonomy (GTDB): domain Bacteria; phylum Acidobacteriota; class Thermoanaerobaculia; order Multivoradales; family UBA5704; genus DATMER01. The sequence continues at coordinate 3,868 of JANOCF010000127.1, forward strand.
CTACTACGAGAACATGAAGTGGTTGCAGCGCATTCTCAACGGCGGTATCGAGCTGGACCGCGCCAGGCTCTTCCTGGACCGGGGCGACGAAGCCGCGGCCGAGCAGGCGCTCGACCGGGCGCAGAGGTCCCTGGGCAGGGAATCCCAGGGGATCAACGTGGTGCGGGCGCGCCTGGAAGTCCGGCGCGGCGAGTACGAGAAGGCCTATCGCCGGCTGCGCCGCGGAGTGATTACGAAGGAGACGCTTGACAGCAGCGAAGCCTTCGCCCTGATGGCCGTCGCCGCGCGCCAGAGCGGCCACACCGAGGAGTTCACCAAGGCGCTCAAGAAGGCGAAGGAGACGGGCGTGGATGTGGCGGCGCTCGGCGGATCGTAGAATAGACAGATGCCGCCGCCGACACCGCCTGCCATCGACCCCCATGTCCGGATTGGACATGTCCATCTCAAGGTCGCCGACCTCGAGCGGGCTCTCCGCTTCTACCGCGACGTTCTGGGCTTCGAGCTGACCCAGCGGATGGGCAGCTCCGCCGCGTTCCTGAGCGCCGGCGGATACCACCACAACATCGGGCTCAACACCTGGGAGAGCCAAGGCGGCACGCCGCCACCTCCTGGGACGACGGGCCTGTATCACGTCGCCATCCTCTACCCGGAGCGCCGCTCGCTGGCGGATGCCCTCCGCCGGCTCGTTGCGGCAGGCATCGATCTCGACGGCGCGTCGGACCACGGGGTCAGCGAAGCCCTGTACCTGCGCGACCCGGACGACAACGGGGTCGAGCTGTACTGGGACCGTCCCCAGTCCGCCTGGCCCCGGACCCCCGACGGATCGCTGGCCATGTACACCCGGCCGCTCGATCTCCGCGATCTCTTGGCGACCCTCGGACCGTGATCGAGCTGCAGCCCTTCACGGACGAGGACATCGACCGGCTGATCGGGTGGATCCGGTCGCCGGAAGACCTCTTCGTGTGGACAGCCACCACCTTCGAGCATCCGCTCACCCGGGAGCCGGTGAAGAAGTTTGTCGACGAGTGCCGCGCTCGCGGAGACCGGCAGTTCTTCAAGGCCGTGGCGGACGGCGAGGTCTTCGGCCACGTCGAGCTGGGTGCCATCGATCACCGCAACAAGTCGCTGCGGATCGGCCGGGTCGTGATCGATCCCGCGCTCCGTGGGCGCGGCCTCGGCGCCGGGATGATGCGGGCCGCGGTCGAGAGATCCTTCCGAGAGCTCGGCATGCACCGGGTGGAGCTCTGGGTGCTCGAAGACAACCGCAGCGCCATCGTCTCCTACGAGCGGGTAGGCTTCCAGCGGGAAGGCGTGCTCCGCGATTTCTTCAAGACACCGGAGGGGTACCGGAACGTGATCGTGATGAGCATCCTCGCGCCGGTCTGATCATGGATTCCGGACCAAGCAAGAAGTTTAAGCCGGCTTGCCCGGCTTGCGCGCGGGAGATCACGATGATCTTCCAGCAGGCCACCTTCCTGTACTGCAACAAGGTTTTCTGCCTCCGGGACAACTGCCTGCCGGAGCACCAGGAAGGCGACGCGGCGGGCCACGCCTGCTGTGTCGCGAACTCCACGGTCTGTGTCCACTGCAATGCCCGTCACTGCAACGGAATCTGTCTTCCGGCGCACCAGGGGACCGACGCGGCGGGCCATGCCTGCTGCGTCGCGACCTCTACGCTCTGCGCCTACTGCAACACCCGTCACTGCAACGGAGTCTGTCTTCTCGCGCACCAGGTAGCCGACGTGGCGGGCCATGCGTGCTGTGTCGCGACCTCCGCGGTCTGCCCTCACTGCGCCCAGCGGTTCTGCAATGCGCTCTGCGTGGCCGGGCATGCCGAGATCGACGGAAGCTGCGGCCACAAGACCTGCCCGGCGGATCATAAAGAGTGCGTGGACTGCAAGAAGACCTACTGCCGGGCGTGCGTCGCCGACCTCGGCAAGTTTGTCCGGGATCTCTGCAAAGCCTGTCTGGACACGACGACCGAGGAGGCGGTGGCCGGCGGGTTCAGGATCAAGCACCAGAGGGTGCCCGGCTCCGACAAGACGTTGAAGAGAGCGGTCTCGGCGATCGGATGGATCAGGACGACGCCCGTCGTCGACCGGAAGACCCCGCCGCCCCCGCTGTCGTCGGGCAAGAGCCTGGCGATCGACGATATCGGGGAGCTCAAGCAGTACGACCGCGGGCACCTGGTGGCCCTCGAGCTCAACGGATGCGACGATTACCGCCTGATCGCGCCCATGATCCGCCAGCTCAACCAGAGCGGGAAGTGGCGGAAGATGGAGACGTCCATCAGCACTCTTCTCGATGGGACATCGCTGCGCGACGTGAAGAAAAACGAAGTCAGTCACAAGACCGCCGTCGCCCGGACGAACATAGGACTGTCCCTGCGGGTAGCCAACGTCATCGACGTGGTTGGCTGGGAGATGGAGGTCTATCTCTTTTACGAGGACGCGAAGGGCGATCCGCGGGTCCCGGTCTGGTTCTACGTCCGCCTCTTCCACAACAAAAATTTGTGGACTCACTTCTCGCTTGGCCACCGTTGCGGAAAGAAGGCAACCATGCCTGACGAGAAGGAGGTACTCGAGTTTCAGGCGGCGAAGGACATCTACGCCGGCCTCGTGTCCGACGACCGGGACATCGTGGTGCGCGGGGAACTGAGCGATCTGTACAGCGATACTGTCCATCCCCCGATGCACCCCAACCAACTCCTCGAGTTCATGCACGACGTCAATGGTTACTGTGGTGTCCGGGACAAGGAGTCGGTGTTCAAGAAGTTTCAATTGGAGACGGAGGGTGCCAGCAAGCCCTACTCCGATTTCCAGCGCGAGATCCTCCGCAAGTTCAATCGGTGGAAGAACGACGGAAAGCTCAAGTCCGACGTGCAGATCGACAATC
>JANOCF010000128.1:0-4317 GCA_031412055.1 Holophagales bacterium
AGCATCGCCGCAGCGATCGCGCCGGAGTGCGCGACGGTCGAGTTCTCGGACTCGGTCGCGAGCGCTCGCCACAAGCTCGGCATCGGTGGCATCGGTCTTCATTTTCGATCGATTATGACGTGTTCTCGCTCTCCGGGGCAGATACGAAAGGATGCCGTCCAGGTTGCGGGGGCGGTGCTAGACTTGCCTCCGATCTTTCTGCGATCTTTCTGGAGGAAACTCGATGAAAACCGTGATCCCTGCCCTCCTCGCCCTGCTCCTGTCCGTGCCCGCGATGCCTGCCCCCGCCGATGCCGCGACGCTCGCCGGCGTGAGCCTGCCCGACAAGGCCGACGCGGGAGGCAAGTCGCTCGTGCTCAACGGCCTGGGCCTGCGCAAGAAGCTCGTCATCAAGGTCTACGTCGGCGGGCTCTACCTGGCCCAGAAGGAGACCTCGGCGGCCAAGATCCTCGGCGCCGACTCTCCCCGCCGCATGGTCATGCACTTCATCTACGACGTCAGCAAGGAGCAGATGTGCGACGCCTGGGAGGAGGGCCTGGAGGCCAACACCGCCAACGCGCCGGCCGAGGTCAAGAAGAACTTCACGACCCTCTGCACCTGGATGGACGGCGTGGGCAAGGGGCAGAAGCTGACGCTGACCTACCTGCCCGGCGAGGGCACCCAGGTCGATATCGGCGGCAAGTCCAAGGGAACCCTTCCCGGCAAGCCGACCGCAGACGCGATCCTCGCCACCTGGATCGGCAAGGATCCCGGCCCGGGCGAGGCCTTCAAGGAAGACGTACTCGGACAGTAGGCGAACAAAAAAAGAAGGAGCGCGGCCGGCGCTCCTTTTTGGAGGGATGAGAGGAGGTTTTGCCTCCCCGCAGTTCGAAAGCCTACACAGGGTATCGAATATTGTCAATATCTTTTGTGGCTGTCACATCACTGCCATTGCAGGCCGAAGACGCCCAGCAGAACGAGCCCCAGAATCACCCGGTAGACCACGAACGCCGTCAGCGGCTGGCGGCGCAGCCAGGCCAGGAGCCCGGCGATCACCGCGTAGCCGGCGCCCGCGGACACGGCCACCCCGATCGCCATCGGTACGTACTGGGCCGGGTCTCCGCCGCCCTGGAGCAGGTCGAGCCCGTCCAGGATGCAGGCCGCGGCCGTGATCGGAATGCTGAGCAGGAAGGAGAACCGGGCCGCGGCCGGGCGGGTCAGGCCGAGGAAGAGCGCTGCCGTCATGGTGATGCCGGAGCGCGAGGTGCCCGGCACGAGGGCCAACGCCTGGGCCAGGCCGATCACGATCGCGTCCACGTAGCTCAGGCTGCCGATGTCCCGGTACTTCTCTCCCCGCCGGTCGGCAAAGCCCAGGAGAAGGCCGTAGAAGATGGCCGTGCCGGCGATGAGCAGCGGATTGCGCGCCTCGCCGGCGATCCAGTCCTTGAGGAGCAGCCCGGCCAGGCCCGCCGGGATGGTGCCCAGGATGATCGCCGTGGCCATGGGCCTGGGTGCGTACTCCACGTGCAGGGACCGGGGCTTGCCGGTGAAGAAGCCGAGGATCAGGTCGACGACGTCGCGCCGGAAGTAGAGCAGGATGGCCAGCAGGGTGCCGGCGTGGGTCGCCACGTCGAAGGCCAGCCCCTGGTCCGGCCAGCCGAGAAAACGGGGAACCAGGATCAGGTGCCCGGAGGAGCTGATGGGCAGGAACTCGGTGACGGCCTGGACGAGGGCCAGAACCACGGCCTGGAACGAAGTCATGCTGCCGGCTCTCTCATTGTCCTGATCGTCCTCATCGACGATTACCTCCTTGCGCCCCCGCCTGCCGGAGACCGGTGGATTGTATGCCACGGCCGTGCCGCAAAGCGGCTATACTTCCGCCCCGCATGGAGACCTACCTCGTCACCGGCGGTGCCGGATTCATCGGTTGCAACTTCGTCCGTCTGCTGCTCGCCGAGACGCAGGCCCGCGTCGTGGTCCTCGACAAGCTCACCTACGCGGGAAGCCTGGAGAACCTGTCCGACGTCCTCGGCGATCCCCGCTTCACCTTCGTCCAGGGTGACATCGCGGACCGCGTCGAGGTGCGGCGCGTCTTCGCCGAGCACCGGCCCACCGCCGTGGTCAACTTCGCGGCGGAGAGCCACGTCGACCGCTCGATCGAGGACGCCAGCGCCTTCATCCAGACCAACATCGTCGGCGCCTTCGAGATGCTGGAGGGCGCACGCCGGTATGTGAAGGATGTAGCCGGGGGAACCGAGAGCTTCCGCTTCCTCCACGTGTCCACGGACGAGGTCTACGGCAGCCTGGGACCGACCGGTGCGTTCTCGGAGACCACCCCGTACGCGCCGAACTCCCCCTATGCCGCGTCCAAGGCCGGCGCCGACCACCTGGTCCGGGCCTACCACGAGACCCACGGCCTGCCGGCCCTGATCACCAACTGCTCGAACAACTACGGGCCATACCAGTTCCCTGAGAAGCTGATCCCCCTGATGACGCTCAACGCCCTCGAAGGGCGGCCGCTGCCCATCTACGGCGACGGCGGCAACGTCCGGGACTGGATCTACGTGGACGACCACTGCCGCGGCGTGCTCGCCGCGCTCCAGCGGGGCGTGCCCGGCCACAAGTACAACCTCGGCGGGCGGAGCGAACGCACCAACCTCCAGATCGTCGACACCCTGTGCGACATCCTGGAGAGCGAGCGGCCCGCCGCGGAGAACCCGGCCCTGGACGGCAGGTCCTACCGCGACTTGAAGACCTTCGTCGCGGACCGTCCCGGCCACGACCGGCGCTACGCCATCGACGACGCCAAGGCGCGGACCGAGCTCGGCTGGGAGCCGCGCCAGAGCTTCGAGTCGGGTCTCCACGCCACGGTCCGCTGGTACCTCCAGAACCGCGCCTGGTGCGAGGCCGTGCAGTCCGGCAAGTACGACCGCGAGCGCCTCGGCCTGCTCAAGACCTGACCGATATGAAATTCCAGCCCACCGCTCTGCCCGAGGTGATCCTCGTCGAGTCCGCCGTCTTCCGCGACGACCGGGGCTTCTTCCTGGAGACCTACCATCAGAAGAGGTATGCCGAGGGCGGCATCCCCGATCTGTTCGTCCAGGACAACCACTCCTACTCGATCCGCGGGACCCTCCGGGGCCTGCACGCCCAGCTCCGCCAGCCGCAGGGCAAGCTGGTGCGGGCCGTTCAGGGCGAGATCTTCGACGTGGCCGTAGACATCCGGCCCGACTCTCCCACGTTCGGCAAGTGGGTCGGTGAGCTCCTCTCCGGAGAGAACTACCGGCAGCTCTGGGTACCGCCCGGCTTCGCCCACGGCTTCTGCGTGCTCAGCGAGACGGCCCACGTCCAGTACAAGTGCACCGACTTCTACATGCGCGACGACGAGATCGGGATCGTCTGGAACGACCCGGGTATCGGCGAGCACGGTATCGACTGGCCGATCGACGAGCCGCTGCTGAGCCCCAAGGACCGCGACGCTCCGACGCTGGAAGCAATCTTGCAAACTCTTCGCGGGCATGGACGATAAGGTCCCGTTTGACGCGCCTTCCACTACTGCCGTGCTCGATCCGGTTGACGATCTCTTCTCCCCCGCTGACCTGAGCCAGATGGCCGGCATGGGCATCGCGCCCGGCGAGGCCCTCCGCCAGATCGAGCTGTTCCGCAACCCGCCTCCGTACACGCGCGTGCTGCGGCCGTGCCGCGTCGGCGATGGTATCCAGACGCTGGCCAAGGAGGCCGAACCCTGGCTCCTCGCCCGCTTCGAAGGAGCCGTCCGCCGGGGAAGAGTCGCCAAGTTCGTGCCCGCTTCCGGCGCCGCGACCCGGATGTTCAAGGAGCTGCTGGCCGACCTGAACGACGGGGCGCGGGGCGAGCCGTCCGCCGAAGTCCGAGATTTCCTGGAAAACCTCCGGAGCTTCGCCTTTTTCGAGGAGCTGATGACAGCGATGGCGCAAGGAGACCGCCGGGCGATCCTGGAGCATCTCCTCACGGAGAAAGGGCTGGGCTATGCCGAGCTGCCCAAGGGGCTGCTGAAGTTCCACCGCTACCCCGAAGGGCCGCGAACCCCGCTGGAGGAGCACCTTGTAGAGGCCGCCGACTACACCCGCGACGCCAACGGGGACTGCCGCCTTCACTTCACAGTCTCCCCGCATCACCAGGACCGCTTCGACCAGTTGCTGGCAGAGGTCCGGGGTCACTACGAAGAGAGGTACGGCTGTCGCTTCCAGGTCAGCTTCTCCCACCAGCAGCGCTCCACGGACACCATCGCCGTGGACCCCGAGAACCGCCCCTTCCGGCAGGAGGACGGCACACTCCTCTTCCGTCCCGGCGGCCACG
>JANOCF010000129.1:0-3898 GCA_031412055.1 Holophagales bacterium
CCGCTGCGCCACCTCGGGCTCTTCGCCGGTCTCGGCCTGCTGCTGGCCATGATCTTCACCTTCTCCATGGTGCCGGCCCTGATGGTGACGCTCCCCCCCGCGTGGGTCGAACGCCGAGATCGCCGTGGGAAGAGCTCGGAGGGAACCCGGGGTCTGGCGCTGGAGGAGCTCCTGGCGCGGCGCTCCCGCGCCTTCGCGCTCGGCGGCGTGCTCCTCCTGGCGCTGGCCGTTCCCGGGATCTTCCTCCTCCGCGTGCAGGACTCCTGGGTGGACAACTTCGATCCCGGCTCGGACCTGGTCACCGCCGAGAAGGACTTCAACCGATCCTTCTGGGGCAGCTACCGCTTCGACATCGTCCTCGAAGGGGATCGCAAGCTCTTCTGGACCCCGCGGGGAGCCGCGCTCCTGGAGCGGGTCGACCGGCTGGCGCGGGAGGCGCCCCACGTCGGCGGCGTGATCTCGCCGCTCCAGTTCTTCGAGGCGGGGGCCGTGGCCTATGCCGATCCGCTCCCGATCTCCCGTCTGCCCGCGGACGAAATCGAGCGCATCGGCGCCCTGATCGAGATCGTCGCCCTGCGTGTCGATCTCCGGCACCTCCTGAAGGCCGACGCCAGCGGCTCCCGCGTGCGCCTGTTCGTCCGCGACGCGGACTTCACCCGGGGCTGGGAGCTGCGGCGGGCTCTCGAAGCGCGGCTCCCGGCCGCCCTCGGGGATACGGTCGGGGATACGGGCGCCCGCTTCCACCTCTCCGGCGACGTGCCCACCGGCATGGAGGTGGTGGGCTCCATCGTGAGCAACCAGCTCCAGTCCATCGGCTGGACCACCGTGCAGATCGGGGTCCTGCTCCTGATCGCGGTGCGCAGCTTCCGGCTTTCGGCCGTCCTCCTCGCGCCGGTGCTCGCGGCCGGCCTGCTGCTCTTCGCCTTCCTGGGCTACGCCGGGCTCCCCCTGGGGATCGCCACCAGCATGTTCGCCGCCCTGACCCTCGGCTCGGGCGTCGACTTCGCCCTCCACTACTCCCATGCCTACGCGCGCGAACGCTCCGGACGCTCCCATCCGGAAGCCGTCCTCGCCACCCTGCGCACGGCCGGGCGGGGACTGCTCTGGAACGCCCTCGTTCTGGCCTTCGGCTTCTCGGTCCTGGCGTTCTCCGCCATCAAGCCCAACGCCAGCCTGGGGCTTCTCCTGGCCGGGGCAATGCTGGTGTCCTACGTTTCGACCGTGGTGTTCCTGCCGGAGCTGCTGCGGAGGCGGGAAGGCTGACGAATCAGGACCAGGGGCGGGGGACGGACCGCAGCAGGCGCCGGCGCCGTCTCCGGCGGTCCTCCGGAGCCTCCCGGCCCTCCTCCAGCGCGCGGCGGCGTGAGATCTCCTTGCCGATCTCCGAGTTGACCTCCCCGCCCATGAGGATGGCGAAGCCGGTCAAATAGAACCAGATCATCAGGAGGATCACCGCGCCCAGGGAGCCGTAGGCGGTCGAGTAGGCGCGGAAGTAGACGAGATAGAGGCGCAGCCCGAACGAGGCCAGAAGAAACAGGGCCACGGCGGTGACCGCTCCCGGGGTCCCCCACTGCCGGCTCGGGCTCTCTCCCAGGTTGGGCGCGTAGTTGTAGACCATCTCGAAGGAGAGAATCACAAAGACCAGCAGCAGGGGCCACTTCATCACGTGCCACGCCACCGCGAAGAACGTTCCGAGGCTCCCGGCCAGGAACCCGGCGATCGCGCCGCCGTAGAAGATCACCGCCAGCGCGCAGATGATGAGGATGGAGAAGACCACCGTCAGCACGATCGAGATGATTCGCCGCTTCCACCAGCGGCGGGTCTCCTTGAGCCCGCAGGCCGTGTTCAAGGTCCTGCCCACGGCGATCATGCCGTTCGAGGCGATCCACACCGCGGCGAACAGGCTCAGGTAGAGCTTGAACCCGCTGCGCGCCACCGTGACCTCGTTGAGCGTGTTGGTGAGGAGGGCGGTGACATCCTGGCTCGGAGAGACCCGGGCGATATACCAGAAGAGGTTCCAGCGCAGGGCCGTGCTCGCCCCGGCCAGGTAGCCGAGCAGGGTGGTCAGGAACAGCATCAGGGGGAACACGGAGAACAGGAAGAAGTACGACAGCTCGGCGGACCGCCCGAGCAGCTCGTCCTCCCAGACCTGCCGCCAGAGCCGGACCCCCAGCTCCTTCCAGGTGAGACCGCCGCGTGTCCAGAGAGAAGTCATGGCCAGATCATGTCACCGGAGAAACCCTGAAGCCCCTCCCGGTGCTAGCATCGCGCTGCAAAAGACCCGCCCGTCGACGGGCGATCCTGTGAGGGGAACGCGATGGAGCTCCAGAAGGCCGCCGCGCGGATCACCCGTCTCCGGTCGGAGATCCGCCACCACGACTACCTCTACTACGTCAGAGACGCTCCCGAAATTTCCGACGAGCAGTACGACAAGCTCTACCGGGAGCTGGTTTCGCTGGAAGAGACGTTTCCGGACCTGATCAGCGAGGACTCGCCCACACAGCGCGTAGCCGGCCAGCCGGTCGCCGGCTTCGCCACCATCGAGCACGCGGCGCCCATGCTCTCCCTGGACTCGGACCAGGCCGAGGCCAGCCTGCGCCGCTTCGACGAGCGGGTGCGCAAGGGGCTGGGCTCCGACTTCCCCGTGGAGTACGTGCTGGAGCCCAAGCTGGACGGCGCCTCCGTCGAGCTGGTCTACCGCGACGGCGTCCTGCTCCAGGCCTCGACCCGGGGCGACGGCCGGCGCGGCGAGGGGATCACCGCCAACGTCCGCACCATGAAGAGCGTCCCCCTGCGCCTGCGCGACGACGAGCGCCCGGTCCCTCCCTTTCTCGCCATCCGCGGCGAGGTCATCATGCACTCGGAGGACTTCGACAAACTCAACGAGAGGCTCATGACCGAAGGCAAGGAGCCCTTCGCCAACCCCCGCAACGCGGCGGCCGGAGCGCTGCGCCAGCTCGATCCCCAGCTCACCGCCTCCCGGCCTCTCGACCTCTACGCCTACGACATCCTGGCCTCGGAAGGGCTGGAGATCCCGACCCAGTGGAAGGTGCTGCAGGCGCTGGGCGACTGGGGGCTGCAGGTCAACAACCTGGTGATGGAGGCGAAGACGGTTGAGGACATCCTGGAGTACCACAAGGGTCTGGAGGAGCGGCGGGACGACCTCGACTATCTCGGCTACGAGATCGACGGCATCGTCATCAAGCTCAACGACCTGGAGGCGCGGGAGCTCCTCGGCTGGACCAGCCGCCATCCGCGCTGGGCCTTCGCTTACAAGTTCCCGCCGCGCAAGGAGATCACGCGCATCCTCTCCATCCTCCCCAGCGTCGGCCGCACCGGCGTGGTCACTCCCGTGGCCATCATGCTGCCCGTGGAGATCGGCGGCGTGACCGTGTCGCGGGCCACCCTCCACAACCGCGAGGAGGTGGCGCGCAAGGATGTCCGCGAGGGCGACCGCGTCCGGATCCAGCGCGCGGGCGACGTCATCCCCCAGGTGATCGAGCGCATCGAGGAGCCGGACCACGAGAGATCGCCGGAGTGGAAGATGCCAGACGTCTGCCCCTCCTGCGGCACCCTGCTCACCGAGCGCGGGCCGTTCACCGTCTGCCCCAACAGCTTCGAGTGCCCGGCCCAGCTCACCGGCCGCATCGTGCACTTCGCCTCCCGCAACGCCCTGGACATCGAAGGCTTGGGGGACGAGACCGCCAAGCTCTTCGTGTCCGAGGGGCTCGTCAAGCAGCTCCCCGGCCTGTTCGACCTCCAGGCCGACCAGCTCATGCAGTTGGAGGGCTTCGCGGAGAAGTCGGCCACCAACCTGGTGGAGGCCCTGCGCAAGGCGGCCTCCCGGGTGGAGCTGCCGCGCTTCCTCCACGGGCTCGGCATCCCCGAGGTGGGCGTG
>JANOCF010000130.1:0-2583 GCA_031412055.1 Holophagales bacterium
CGCCACGTTGCAGGCCCGCCGCCTGGCCAAGGAGACCGGCGTCGACGGCTCGAGCCGCTACATCGACGCATCCACCGAGCAGGAGTGGGAGAAGGTAGCTCTCGACTGGCTCGTCCGGGCGGTAGACCCGGACGTCCACTAAGGCGGAGAAGGACCCCCCGGTCCACGCGGCGGTGGGCCGGGGGTGTTGTTTCAAGGGGAGTCTGCGGTAGCATCATCCGAGAAGGGAGCAGCCGGATGAGATCGTTCACCGCCGTCATCGAGAAAGATCCTGAAACCCTGCTTTACGTGGGCTATGTGCCTGGCTTTCCTGGAGCCCACTCCCAAGGCGAGACTCTGGACGAGTTGCACCAGAACCTCCAAGAGGTCGTCGAGATGCTGCTGGAGGACGAGCCCATCTTCCAGGCCGAATTCGTAGGAACGCAGCAGATCTTCGTCCCCTGAGAATGGGGAACGTAGCCGTCCTCAGGCCGCAGGAAGTCATTCAATTGCTCCGGGCTCTCGGGTTCGAAGAGATACGTCAGCGGGGCTCCCACAAACAGTTTCGGCATGCTGACGGGCGGATGACCACAGTCCCCTTCCATCAAGGTCGAGATATCTCCCCGGCGCTGCTCAGACAAATTGCCAAAGACATCGGTCTTACCGTTGAGGAATTGCTCTCTCGGCGATGAGCCAGCGCCAGTTTTGAGACGCTACATCCGGCGGTGCCGTGTCTCAACCCGCGGGGTAAACGACCCCAAAGTCAGGCCAGCAGCGCCGCGGCGTGGCGGGCTGCGCCCAGCAGCGCGGCGCGGTCGTTCAGGATCACGCGGACGGGCACCGCTTCCAGGAAGTCGCGGAAACGGCCCTTATCGAAGAAGGCCCGGAGGAAGGTGCCGTCCTGCAGGCGCGGGAGCAGCTTCGGGGCGATCCCTCCGCCGAGGTACAGGCCTCCGGTTGCGGTGCCCACGAGCGCCAGGTTGCCGGCCGCGGCTCCGTAGGCGGAACAGAACATCTCCACGGCCCGCGAGCAGAGGCCGCAGGCACCCTCCGAGCCTTCGGCCAGCGCGGCCTCGCCGATCACGCGCGAGGGATCTTCCCCTTCGGCCAGCGCCCGCTTCACCCTCGGATTCTCCGGCAGCCCGCCGCGATCCCTCAGGTAGCTGTAGAGGTTGAACAGGCCCGGACCCGAAACCACTCTCTCGACGCTCACCCGGCCTGCGTAAACCTTCCGCAGATAGAAAATGAGGTCGGTCTCGGTCTCGTCCCGGGGGGCGAAGTCCATGTGCCCGCCTTCGGAGGCGACCGGCACCCAGACGCCTCCGATGCGCGGCATCAGGGCCATCCCCAGACCGGTTCCGGCCGCGATCAGCGCCAGGTTTCCCGCGCCCGCCGTACCGGTTCCTCCCGGGTGCAGGGTCGCCATCTCGTCGTTCGCGAGAAGGGGAACTCCCTCGGCCGTCGCCACCAGGTCGTTGATCAGGATGAAGGCGTGTCCGGCGATCACGGTGGAGAGGACGCCGCCGTCCAGCTCCCAGGGGAGATTCGTGGTGCTGGCGCGGTTCTCGATCACCGGACCGGGGACGCCGAGGCAGGCGGCCCGCACCTGCGCGCCGTCGTTGCCCAGAAACTCCACCAGCATCGGGGCGAGGTCGGGATACTCCGGGCTGTGAAATTTCGCGCTGCGCAGCGGACGCGGCACCCCGCCTTCCACCAGGAACAGCCCGAGGTTGGTCTTGGTGCCGCCGACGTCGCCGGCCAGGACGATCGCCCGGTCGGCCCGGGCGGCTCTCGCAGACATCAGGCGCCGAACGCCTGCCGCAGACGGACGAGCCCGCCGGAGATGTCCGTGCCCAGGTTGACCCGCATCACCCGCCTCCCCCGCTGCTCCAGAGCCTTGCGGTCGCCGTCCGCCTGTGCCCGGATCAAGGTGCCGAAGGTGAAGTCGGCCTCGGGCACCGGCAGGTCGCGCTCGGGCTCGTCCACGATCTGCAGGAAGCGGCCGGTGTCCGGTCCGCCCTTGTGGAGCTGGCCCGTGGAGTGGAGGAAACGCGGGCCGTAGCCAAAGGTCGTCGCCAGGCGCGTGTGCTTCCTGAGGAGCGCCTGGAGTTGGTGCAGGGCTTCGGTGGTCTCCGGCGTGGCCGGGATGTAGGCGTGGACGCCCAGGTAGCTCCCCGCTCCTGCTCCCGCCAGCCAGTGCTCCAGCGCGCTGCCCAGCGGAGCGGCATCCCCGTGGCGGGTCACCCGGATCTCGTCCGCGGGCTCGGCCGCGGTGCCTGGGACGCGGGAAGCGCGTTCCTTCATGGCCCGGGTCGCCATCTCCTTGGCGAGCTGCACGTCCGGCTGATCGAACGGATTGACCCCGAGCACGGCGCCCGCCGCGGCCGTGGCCATCTCCCAGCGGAACATCTCGCGCCCGAGGTCGGTGGGCGCGGACAGCCGGAAGCGCGCCACCGGATGCCCCGCCGCCTCCAGCTCGGTGAGCTTGCCGTCCAAAGAGCGATCGTCCCCACGATTGTCCCCAAAAAAGAGGCCGACGAAAAAGCGGTCGTTCCCGTACTCGCCGGACTCGGCCGGACGCTCTCCGACCACCGGCACGACGCC
>JANOCF010000131.1:0-1959 GCA_031412055.1 Holophagales bacterium
CATCGCCGAGACGAACCGTGCCCTCGACCCACAGCAGGTCGAGATGGATCGGATACGGCTGGGAAGGATCGGCCAGCTCCACGTGCGAGTCGGAAAAGAGCGCGTTGCCGAGCCTGTCGTAAATCGAGATCCAGAAGCGGCCCGGCGCTTTCTTGGGGATTCGTACCCGGCCATCGAGGTTCGCCTCGACCCGGAATGACGGCTCTTCCCAGCCCGATCGATAGTCGATCGCCCGGCGTGCCTCGAAACGCCAGGGGCGGCCCAGCCAGTCCACGGGCGGGAAAAGCATCACTTCGAAGTCAACGGGATGGCGCAGCATGATCGGCGTGGTGATCCGCGATTCCGCGCCATCCCAGACCTCGACGGGAGACATTCGCGCCTGTGCATCCCCCTCCTCGGCCACGAGCGCGTATGCACCCGGGGCCACCGCCAAAAACTGGAAAAAGCCCTTTTTTCCGCAAGGAGCCTCGCTGGCAACCGACCGCAGGAATTCGAGCACGGGATCGCCTGGCCGGCCGGGCGCCGGTGCCGGCTCCAGGCGGACCCGGCACCTCTCGGCGGGTGTGCCATCCTCCTTTGTCACCCAGCCCGCCACCGACGCGCCCCGAACGAGCTTTCGTGGTCCGAGCGAGCTCGTACCACCCGCGGTGACGGCGACATTCCAGAGGTAGTGGGGCACGAAACCCTTCGGATGCAAAGCGACGTCGAGCTGCCCGGCCGGGACCCGACACCTCCAATCCCCCTCCTTGCTTACGGCGCATTGAGCAAGGCCCGGCGACAGGTCCTGCTTCTTGGGCGGACCTTCGCGGGTAGGCTCGAACCTGGCTTCGAGCTCCTCCGGAAAACGCTCTTTCTCCCCTACGAGAAACTTGCCGGTCAGTAGACCGGCCGGCCTGAGCACGACACTGGTGTCCAGCGGGTCGGAAAGCGGTTCGGTTGGGACCTGAAGAATTGAATTGGCAGCAAAGTAGCCGGGGAAATCCGTAATCAGTGTCCACCGTGAACCGGGAGGCAGCTCGGCCGCTGCGGCAGCCGGCAGCTTCGTCGGAACGACCACAGGAGCGACCGAAGCGGGCCCTCGGAAGACGACGAATCCCTCACCGGTGAGAGGCACCCCTGGCGGCGAGCTCAGGTTCACGTGGACCCGGACTGTCGGCGGGGCTTCCGCAGAAGGCGCGGCACTTTGCTTTCCGGTGGTTGCAGCCGCCGCGCTGGAGCAGACCAAGGCAGCGACAATCGCCTGCCTCGCGAAAGAGGTCTTGGTTGAAGGGTAGCTCACCAGCATGCTAGTAGGTGCCGCCGCCACCACCGCAACTGAAGCACTCTGGGGGACACCAGCCGCTACTATAGGAGCAACTCCCGCCTCCGCCTCCGCCTGTCCCACCACCACCACCTCCTCCCCCAACATTGATGCCATAGCAGGGTGCACCAGCCATGTGGCAGTAGGTCGCCAAGCCATAGGATTCTTGCGAGCAGCACATGTATCCATCCTGATCGCTCGCGGTGCCACAGATATCACGAGCAATGGTTAGCCTCGTCTTCTCGATGCACACCTGGCAGGTTCCACACGCCGCCCAAACTGCCCTTTGACTACCGATCCACAGAATTGCGACCAAGACGGCCAATCCAGCTTGTCGAACGCGCATTCGCACCTCCTCTAAAGAATACTACACCCAACAAGGTGCTCGTGGAGTCGAAAGAGGGACAGGAAAAGTGAGGAAGGTGCGAGGGATCTGCGCCGAGCGGAGAAGACGGAGAAGACGTGCCAGAGGATTCACGAACTCAGCCCCGAGGTATCTCGGGTGCCTGGAAGCGCAACTCCGGCTGATTCGCCTTTTCGCGAGGTCACGATCCTAGTGGGTGAAGCCCGAAGGCGCTTCTTGATCGCGGACGATCTTAACCAGTGTGGGCTGAGAAGGATCGGCCAGCTCCACGTGCGAGTCGGAAAGAGCGCGTTGC
>JANOCF010000132.1:0-1877 GCA_031412055.1 Holophagales bacterium
GAGGCGGTAGAAGGCGCGCAGCCCGTCGCGGAGGTCGAAAGGCTCCAGCCACAGAAGCTCCTGCCAGAAGCGCTCCTCCGGAATCTTCAGGTCCTCCCAGGTCGGGAACTCCGTGAGCTTGCGAAAGAAATCTTCGCGTCCGATCTGCGGCTCCCGGAGCACCGCCGGGATGAAGTGCGTCTCATGAGGGATCGCAAGCTCCGGATGCGCGTCGAGCATCAGGCGGAGCAGAGTCGTTCCGGATCGCGCCACCCCCACGACGAACGGCATCGGGGCGTGCACGGCCCCCATCGAGCGAAGCACTTCTCTATCCGTATTCAAGTCGCTGCCAGCGGTAGATCTCGGAGGCGCCAGAGACCCAGGCGCTTGTCTGCGTAGATACCACCGGTGTGGTGGCACCTCTCGTCGACAAGCTGCAGCGGAGGCGGAAACGAGTATGGCGGTTGCTGCATGTTGAGCGGCCGCCAGTCGCCGGTCGTGATCTCGTCGTTCGGGCGCTCACCGACAAACGTTGTCGTGAGCAGGTACTCGGCACCGGTACGGCGAAAATTCGCAAGGGTGGCGAAGATGTCCTTCTGGCAGAGGTGCACGAGCGCGTCCCGGCACAGAACCAGGTCGGCGGCGGGCAGCCGTTGCAGCACGATGTCCCGGCAGAAGAACTGTCGGCTTGAGGAGGACCATCGCTGCCGGTTCGCCGTGATCAGAGCGGGCACTACGTCGACCCCCACGTAGCGCTTGACGGAATCGGCCAACGGCGGCGCCCAGTTGAAGTCACCGCAGGGCGCATCGAGAAGAGTCTGGATGTCCAAGGAGCGCACCAGCGCGATCAGGTCCGGCAAGAATGCAGCCGCGCGCTCGCGGGTCGAGCCCGGCCCGGAGCTCGATTCACAGTTGCCCCACGCCTTGGCGGCGTGAATGGCACCAAAGACCCGCCGCATCTCGCGGCTCTTCTTCGAGAGCGGAGGAAGATCGAGTATGTGCACCGGTGTCCGTTCGCTCCACTGCCTGGAATAGGTGCTTCATGCTAGCAGAGCAGAGGCGGTATCTGTCCCGGCCTTCGGGGTGCCGGATGAAGGGGCTGAAGTTGCCGAAGGCTCCATCTTCTCCGATGTTTCTGCTCTCCGCGCACTGAGGCTTATAGGCGCGTCAAGCAGTGCTAAAGGAGCCAATTCCGGCACGTCTTCTCTCTATCCGCAACCGTTTACCTTGAAAACTCGACTCCCTGTGTCGAGTTTTCAAGGTAAACTCGCGCCGTGATCGAGCGACCTTCCCATCTGGAGCTTCTCGGCGGTCTGCTGGAGCGGCATCCCGTGGTCGCGATTCTGGGGACTCGGCAGGTCGGCAAGACCACCCTGGCACGCCAGTACCTCGCGAGTCACCCAGGCCCCTCCACGGTGCTCGACCTGGAAGATCCCGCGGACCTGGCCCGGCTGACCAACCCGATGCTGGCCTTACGGGGCTTGACAGGTCTGGTGGTGATCGACGAGATCCAGAACCGGCCTGAGCTTTTCCCGATCCTGCGGGTCCTGGCGGATCGTCCCGAGATCCCGGCGCGGTTCCTGGTCCTGGGGAGCGCGGGTCCGGATCTCCTTCGCCAGACCTCCGAGTCGCTGGCTGGGCGCATCGTCTACCACGAGATGGAGGGGCTCACGCTGCCGGAGGTGGGAACGGACGCGCTCGGCCGTCTCTGGCTTCGCGGAGGTCTTCCCCGCTCCTTCCTGGCTCCCTCGGATGAAGCCAGCGCCGAGTGGCGGCGAGGGTTTGTGCGGACCTTTCTCGAGCGGGATCTCGCCCAGTTGGGAATCCGGATCCCCTCCCCTACCCTCCGGCGGTTCTGGACGATGGTCGCTCACTACCATGGCCAGGTGTGGAATGCC
>JANOCF010000133.1:0-2417 GCA_031412055.1 Holophagales bacterium
CGCGCCGTCCAGTACCGGCCGCGCCGGCCGCTGCTGTCGTTGGGATAGAGGGAGTAGAGCTCCGTCCAGTAGCCCACCGCGCCGGTGTAGTTGCGGCGCTCGTACTCCCGCCAGCCGCGCTCCCAGAGGTGCTTCGCGCCGGTCGTGCCCCGGGAGTCGATCCTGCGCAGTTGGCGCAGCGCCTCGACGGTCTCCTCGAAGCGCTCGTCCGCGAGGTCCTTGTAGAGCGAGCGCAGCGCCCTGGTCGCCAGGTCGGTGGTCGCCGGGTGCGTCTTGTGCGAGCCGAGCTGGGCCACCTTGCGCAGATGGCGGTGCGATTCTTCCAGATACTGCCGCCGCTCGGCCGTGGGCATGGTCCGGCCGCTCCGGGCCGTGGCCGCCTCGGCCGCGGCCTGCGCCCGGCCCCATTCGAGCGCCGCTGTCTTCTCGGCGGTCTTCTCCGAACCGGCGGCCGTCTGCCTGGAGAGCAGCGACAGGGCTTCATGGCCCCGGTTCATGCGCGTCAGGGTTTCGGCCTTGAGCAGCGCCCAGTCGAGATCGCGGTCCCGTGTCGCGGCGGCATCCAGGACGACCATCGCGGACATGGCGCTGGAGTCGAGCTTGATGTCGAGCAGCGCGCGGGCTCGGCGCTTGAGCTGGTCCGGGCTGAGAATCTCGGCCCAGGCGAGCTCGGCTGGACTTTGACGGAAGATCTCAGCCACGCCGAACTCGGCCGCCGCGGCCGGAGAGTCGGCCAGGAGCCGCCGGGCAGCCTCGCGCCGGATGGTCTCACCGTCCTCATCGCCAAGCTTCGTGCCGATCTCCCAGGCCAGCTTCTCCAGGCGAGTTCCTTCAGCACCGCCGCCGCCAGTCGTCTCACGCCGCGCCTGCGCGATCAGGGCGAGAGCGTTCTGCGGCTCCTGGTGCTGCCAGGCGAGCTCCGCGGCCCTGGCGAACGCCCGGGGCCGGAGCGGCGAGTCCGGATAGTCGCCCAGCAGCTTGGCCAGGGAGGCCTGGGCCAGCAGCTTGTGGCCGCGGGCCTCGGCGGCGTCACCGAGGATGTACAGCCGCCAGTCCTCCAGCGGGCCGTCCGGATCCTGGGCAGCGAACAGCCGCTCCTCGGCTTGGCCGATCTGCTCGCAGGCATGGGCATAGAAGCCGGTCACGAGACGGGCGAAGCCGGCATCCTTCCCCTTGCCCGAGGTCAGCGGCGCCAGCGTCCTGGTGGCACCCGCGCAGTCGTTGCGGCGTACGGAGGCAGCCGCTTCGGAGTAGAGGAGCGTGGTGCGGTCGGACTTGCCCAGCAGAGGGGTTGCCGGATGCGGCCGAACCGGGGGCTGCGAGGCGGATGAGCCCAGCAAGAGGGGGACGAGCAGGGCTAGAGCGGGGGGAACGAGGGTCCTGCGTACCCGGGGATGCTTCCTGGTGCGGCTCAAGCTGCTCAACGTCTGTCAAACTCCAACTGCATTGGCGCCGGGAAGGCCCCGGCGCCGGTATTACTACCTGACTACACTACCTAACTCCGGCCTACATCGTCAGATTCCAAGGGCACGGGCATCGCCCGCCGCCAGGATTCGGACCAGCTCCTGGTAGAAGTAGTCGGTCGACTTCAGAATTCTCGGCTCCACCCGCTCCTCGTACATCTGGCGCGACCGGTCGATATCCTCCCGGAGCCGTTCGTAGACATCCCGCTTGCGCCGACCTTCTTCCACCTGCTCTTCATTATAGAGCTTGATCTCGCTGACGAGCAGCCGGGCCAGGCGCCGGGCCTCCTCGTGGAGCGCCTCCTCGTTGGGGGAGACCGGCTGGCGGTTGCTCGCGAACGCCCAGCCCGGACCCTGGAGATCGCTCGGCGGCCGCACCTCGGGAGTGCCGGCCGTGGGAGCAGGGGCGTCCTCGCCGGACGGCGAAGGGGCTACGGGAGCAGGGGCAATCGGGGCTGCGGGAGCCATCGGAGACATTGGAGGCCGGATCGGCGTGGGCGGCGTCATCGGCCGCTCTTCGACCGGTGACGGAGGCTCGGGCGTCATCGCCTCCCGAAAGCTGGAGCGCTGCAGCAGGACGGTGGCCTGGGAGTTGGATGCCGCCGGAGAGGCAGCAGCCGGCTCCGCCTGCGCGTCGTAGGACAGCGTGCGGAGGTCCACCTTCTGGGTCGGAGTGGACGGCTCGTCGTCTTCCACGACACCCACCGGGCCGGACCAGGTCTCGGCGGCCGGCTCTTCAGCGATCGGGCCGACTGGAGTGACCGCGGTGGCCGCGGCGGGTTCGTACGCGTAGGAAGACGAGGGCTCTTCGACCGACGCCCAGGAAGCGGACTCTTCTTCGGCTGCGGCCTCATAGGAGACCGGCTCGGGCTCGGCCTCGATCTCCACTTCGACTTCGGCGGCATCCAACTCCCAGGCCACCGTCCTGCTGCAGCGCTCCAGCTTTCGGGAGGC
>JANOCF010000134.1:0-5935 GCA_031412055.1 Holophagales bacterium
ACGGCGGGCGGGTCGAGCAGCAACTGGGGTATTCGAAACCTCTCCAACACCTCGTCGAAGATCGAGGGCGTGACCATCACCACGACCGGAGGCACGATCGGCTACGGCATCGGCAACAAGTACCAGAACACGGCCCCGATCATCAAGAGGACAGTGATCACCGTCACGGGTGGCAGCTCCACGCGATACGGCATCTCGGCGGTGACCGGCTCATCACTGCCGGAGCTCCGCGATGTGCAGGTCGACGTCACCACGAGCAGCTCCATTATGTACGGCATCTACTTCGACCAGTCCCCGTTCTCCGGAAAGGATGTCCGCCTCACCGACTCCACCATCCAGTCCGTCAACACAGGCGTCTACTTCAAAGGCGATCAACTCAACATCGAGCAGAGTCAGATCCGTGCGACGGATGCTTCGGGGATCGGCATCGACACCTACAGCGGGACTTCGACCATCGACCACAGCGAGATCCGAGGAGATGGAGCGACGGTCTTCACTGCGGGATCGATCGGAGCGACTCGTCTCAGCGGAGGCGCGGCCGGGGGTGGCGCGACGTGCGCCGGCGTGTACGACGAGAGCTTCACTTTCTACGCTTCCACCTGCCCCTGAAAGCCCGCCGAGTCTACGTTTGCACTCATCCCGCGGGGCGGCCGGCAAGGCTGCCCCGCTTTCATTTTGGTACCACGCGCAGCACGGACTTGCGCACTGCTCAAGCGCGTGAGCAGAGGCACTAGCGATGGAGGCGGAAAATCACTTGACGCCCAAGATGTAGTGGGCGTACCCTAACTAAACATGAACGCCCAAAAATTTTCGGGGCTCTCTCAACGAAAGGAGATCGTGTATGGCTGACGACAACAACACGTCCACCGGCTCGGCCAAGAAATCGGCGGGCAAGAAGGCTCCCGCGAAGAAGGCTGCTGCCAAGAAGACCGCCACCGCTTCGAAGGCTCCGGCGAAGAAAGCTGCCGCTGCCAAGAAGCCCGCCGCTGCTGCAAAGAAGAGCACCGGCGCTGCGAAGAAGCCTGCCGCCAAGACCGCAGCCAAGAAGACGGCACCGGCTGCGAAGAAGACTGCGACGGCTGCGAAGAAGTCTGCTGCGAAGCCGGCAAAGAAGACGGTCGCTGCGAAGTCCGTGAAGGCTGCGGCTCCGAAGAAAGCGGCTGCGAAGAAGACCACTGCCACCAAGACTGCGAAGACGACCGCCAAGCCGGCTGCGAAGCCCGCTGCCAAGCCCACTGCCAAGAAGACTGCTGCCAAGCCCGCTGCCAAGAAGAGCGCGAGCAAGAGGTAACGCCGCGGCCCTCGCCTTCAGAGGGCCGCAAGGCCTCGCGGCCAACTACCGAGAGGCGACGTTCTGGGATTTTCTGGGGGCGCCTGTTGCCGTTCTCAGTCTCACTTGCCAGCGTCGCCTTCGCACGACGGATCGGCCTCTGCCCCTTGGCTGGAACGTCGTGTCGCCCGCCGCCGCGAGCCCTTCTCTTTCGATCGATCAGCTCACCGACTTCAGCAGGCGCGCCGCCGCGCGATCCACAAGCCACACGAGATCTCCGCTCTCAGGTCGCACCGCCTGGGCCGGAAAACGATCGGGCTGTAGATCTCCCTCCAGCACGTTGCGCAGCGCTTCGGCCTTCTCTTCGCCGCTCACCAGGAACAGCGCGCACGCCGCGTGATTGAAGACCGGCAGCGTGAGCGTGATGCGAAACGTTCCCATAGAGCCCACCCACGGTGCGATCACGAGCTGGCACCGCTCGCGTACTGCGTCGCTGCCCGGAAAGAGAGAGGCCGTGTGCGCGTCCTCTCCGATGCCCATGAGCACGACGTCGAAGCGTGGCCACCGACCTTCGTCGAGATTGAAGGCGCTGCGCAGCGTCCACGCGTATTCCTCGGCCGCTCGCGCCGCGTCGGGCTTCTCGGAGCGCATGCGATGGATGTTGTCGGGAGGCAGCGGCACCTTCGAGAGCAGCGCGTCGTGCGCCATCCCGAAGTTGCTGTCCGGATGATCGGGCGCAACGTGGCGGTCATCGCCCCAGAACACGTGGACGCGGCGCCAGTCGATTCGATCGCGACAGGGATCCTCCGCGAGAAGGGCATACGCGGGCTTCGGCGTGGAGCCGCCGGAGAGAGCGATGGTGAAGCGGCCGCGCGATGCGATCGCGTCCTCCGCGCGGCGAGCGATCTCTTCCGCCGCCGCCTCCGCAAGTGAGGGCAGGTCTTCGAGCACGCGGATCATCTCAGTTCCTCCACTTGCGTCCATCGCGGAGCAAGTCGTCAGCCTCTTTCGGACCCCACGTTCCCGCCGCGTAGTTGGGGAAATTGCGCGGCGGCAGCGCCTTCCACACATCGAGGATCGGCGTCACCACGCTCCAGCCCACCTCCACCATGTCGCTGCGATGGAACAGCGTGGAGTCCGCGGTCATCACGTCGTAGAGCAGCGTCTCGTAGCCGGTGTTGAGCGTGCTGCCGAAATAGTCCTCGTACTGGAAGTCCATCTTGACCGTGCCGAGCCGCATCACGGGTCCGGGCACCTTGCCTTCGAAACGCAGCGAGATCCCTTCGTCGGGCTGGATGCGGATCACGAGCAGGTTGGGCTTGAGGCTCTCGACCGGCGTCTCGCGGAACATCACGAACGGAGCGCTCTTGAACTGGATCGCGATCTCCGTCACGCGCCGGGGCAGCCGCTTGCCGGTGCGCAGATAGAAAGGAACGCCGGCCCAGCGCCAGTTCTCGACGAACAGCTCGAGAGCGACGAAGGTCTCCACGGGCGACTCCGGCGCAACGTGCGGCTCCTGGCGATAGCCCGGGACGGGCTTGCCGTCCATCTCACCTTGACCGTACTGGCCGCGCACCGTGTAGCGGAGGACGTCCTCGTGATCCAAAGGCTTGATGGCGCACAGCACCTTCACCCGCTCGTTGCGCACCGCGTCGGGTGCGAACGAGATGGGCGGCTCCATCGCGGTCAGCGCGAGGAGCTGGAACATGTGGTTCTGCACCATGTCCCGCATCGCTCCCGCTTCTTCATAGTAGCCGCCGCGCCCTTCGACGCCGACGGTCTCCGCGACCGTGATCTGCACGTGGTCGACGTAGCGGCGGTTCCAGATGGGCTCGAAGATGCTGTTGGCGAAGCGGAAGGCTAGGATGTTCTGGACCGTCTCCTTGCCGAGGTAGTGATCGATCCGGTAGATCTGCTTCTCGCCAAGCACCTTCAGGATGTCGCGGTTCAAGGCCTTGGCGGACTCCGAGTCGTGGCCGAACGGCTTCTCGATCACGACGCGCCGCCACGCACCTTCCGGCTCGGTGGTGAGGCCGCTCTCGCCCAGTTGTTGCACCACGGGCGCGAACTGGCTCGGCGGAATCGCGAGATAGAAGAGATAGCAGCCGCGCGTGCTCCACTGCTCGTCCGCTTCCCGCAGCCGCTCGCGAAGCTTCGCGAACGTTGCGGGATCGTCGAACTCGCCTGTCACGTAGGAGAGCCTCGGCAGCAGCCAGTCGCGGATGCCGTCGTCTACAGGTCCCGTCGAGAACTCGCGCAGCTCGTCGGCCGTCTTCTTGCGGAAGTCCTCGTCGGTCATCTCGGTGCGTGCCACGCCGATCACGGCGAAGTCGCTCGGCAGCAGCTTGTGCGTGGCGAGGTTGTGGATCGCGGGGATCAGCTTGCGCTTGGTGAGGTCCCCCGAAGCGCCGAAGATCACCATGACACAGGGAGGCGCGGGCGCGCCCTGGTTCGCGGGAGGATTGCTCTCGTCGGCCATGATCGATTTACCCACCACTCGGACGTTCGACGTGGCCGCCAAACTTGTGGCGCATGGCCGAGAGCACCTTCTCCGCGAAGGTGTGCTCCTGCCGCGAACGGAAGCGGCTGAACAGCGACGCCGCGAGCACGTTGGCGGGAACGCCTTCCTCGACGGCGGTCTGCACGGTCCACCGCCCTTCGCCCGAGTCCTGCACGAAGCCCGTGTAGCCGCTGAGGTCCGGACTTTCGGCGAGAGCCATCGCGGTGAGGTCGAGGAGCCACGAGGTGACCACGCTGCCGCGCCGCCACAGCTCGGCGATGTCCGCGAGATCGAGATCGAAGCGGTGCTCCTCCGGCAGCTCCTTGGAATTGGCGTTGCGAAAGATGTCGAAGCCTTCGGCGTAGGCCTGCATCAGGCCGTACTCGATTCCGTTATGAATCATTTTGACGAAGTGCCCCGAGCCCGCGGGTCCGCAGTGCAGGTAGCCGTCCTCGGCCGTGCTCTGCTTTCCTTCCCGGCCGGGACTCGGGGGAATCTCACCGCGTCCCGGAGCGAGCGTCTTCCAGATGGGATCGAGACGCTCGACCACCTCGCGGTCGCCGCCGATCATCAGGCAGTAGCCGCGCTCGAGACCCCAGACGCCGCCGCTCGTGCCCGCGTCGACGTAGTGGACTCCCTTTTCGCGCAGCTCGCCAGCGCGCCGCACGTCATCCTTGAAGTGAGAGTTGCCGCCGTCGATCACCACGTCGCCGGCCGAGAGCCTCTCGCCGAGATCGCGGACAGTCGCTTCGGTGGGAGCTCCCGCGGGAACCATCACCCACGCGGTTTTGGGCGTCGAGAGCTTTTCGACGAAGTCCTCGATCGACGTGGCGCCGATCGCACCTTCCTTCGAGAGCTCCTCCACCGCGGCCGGATTGCGGTCGTAAACCACGCACTCGTGGCCGCCCTGGAGGAGCCGCCGCACCATGTTGCCGCCCATGCGGCCGAGCCCGATCATGCCAATCTGCATCGCACCCTCCTTTTCCCGCCCAGAGTGTAGCTCGCAATGCGGCCCCTGGTTTGCATGCCCGGGGGAGACATGCGTGACGATCATTCAAAAACGATGCAAGCCTTTCTCCTGCTGGCCTTGGCAGTGCTCACGCTACCCGGGTCCGCCGTCGCCGACGTGGCGGTCGCCGGCACCGCCGGTACGCTGGGCGCCGGGGTCGAGCTGACGGCCGGGATCTCGCCCCAGATCAACTCCCGCTTCGGGCTGCACGGCTTCAGCTACACGGAGCGGCGCGAGGCGAGCGACATCGAGTACGACGGCACGGCGAACCTCCGGACGGTGACCGCGCTGCTCGACTACCATCCGGGCGGCCGCGGCTTCCGTCTCACGGGCGGGCTGGTCTACAACGCGACGGAGATCGAAGGGGAGAGCCTGCCGCCGGCTTCGGGCGTCTACGACATCGGCGGGGTGCCCGTCCCGGTCGAGATCCTGGGCACGCTCGACGGTGTGATCGATTTCGATCCCGTCGTGCCCTACGCGGGGCTCGGATGGGGCAACGCGGTAGGTCCCGGAAAGAAGGTGAGCTTCGCGCTGGATCTCGGCGTGATGTTTCAGGGCAAGGGCGAAGTGACCCTCACGCCCGACATCCCCGAGGACAGCCCGCTCAACAACGTGCCGGGAGCCCGCGAGGCTCTCCAGATCCTTCTCGACCGCGAGGAGCGCGACATCGAGGCGGACATCGCCGACTACGATCTCTACCCGGTCGTATCGATCGGGATCTCGTACCGGTTCTAGCCGTACGACTTCGTGAGAGGCCAGATCTTCTCGATGGGCGCTTTGAGCCCGCGCGCGATCCAGACGGGCTGATCGTTCTCGTACGGCATACAGGAGCCGCAGTGGATCGTGCCCGCCTGGCGCACATCGCGGAAGGCTTGCCGGTGATCTTCGGGGTCCCCGCCGATGATGATCAGCACCTCACCAGATCTCTGGGGACCCCAGAGGAAGTAGTTGTTGAGGCCGCTCGATGCTTTGGGCAGTCCGTGCTTCCCGCCCAGGAGATCGACGGCCCCGGCCTCGCCGTAGTTCTGGCCGAAGATCCCCGCGACCGCGCCAGGCGGGCGAGATCCACTGCGGTTCCTGCATGCCGTACGAGAACGATCAGCCCGTCTGGATCGCACGCGGGCTCAAGGCGCCCATCGAGCAGATCTGGCCCCTC
>JANOCF010000135.1:0-6938 GCA_031412055.1 Holophagales bacterium
GCGTCGTCCAGGAGCTTCGCACGCTGGGAGCCCGGCAGGACTCGCTCAAGGCGAGCTTGCGGGAGAACACGAAGGCGATTCAGGGGCTGCTGGGGAAGGGGCGCGATCAGGCGTTCCATCTCCGGACGTACCTGAAGGGGCACCTTGGCCCCCGCAACGAGCGCCTGATTGAGTACGGCATCCGTCCGTTCCGGGCGGCTCGCCGTCTCCCGGAGCCGATCTTGCCGCCTCCGCCTCCGGTCGAAGATGTTCAGGAGACGGAAGCGAAGTAAAGCTGTGAAGACGGAGGGGGCGCGCTCCGGCGTGCCCCCGGCACCTGGCAGTACCGTTCTTTGACAATCGAAGTACCGATGTACAACAGGGAGGCGGGGCCGGCTCCGTCCTGCCTCCCGTTTTTTTCTTCTACACTGCTGAAGGGAGAATGGTCGCCTGCATGTACGAGCATCGAACCGAGCCGCTTTTGAGTCGCCGTGCGGCCTTCTCAGAGGTAATTCAACGGGTTTCCCGGAACCGTGTCTCGCGGATGACGGACACGATTTCCTCAGATGAAAGCTCTAGATCGACTCCCTCTACCTCCAGCGGAGAGGCCTTAGGTCGCACCGGAGCAATCTCGAACTCGCTCCCATCGCGTCGCTTGATGCGAACCGCGCCCTTGTTTTGAGCTTCATCCAGAACCGCCGCAAGCTTCTGCCGGGCTTCTGAGAATGTGTAGACATTCATTGTGCGACCTCCAAAACTTCAACTCCAGCTTTGCGCGCCGCTTCGCGCAAGCCGCTGTCGAGAGTGAGCAAAGCGGCACGAAACTGCAGGCCGCAAGCGATCAGATACGCATCATAGGCATAGATGCCCAGTTGATGACTGAGATCAATTGCCTGCTCAAGATCCACGGCTGTCAAGCGAATAGCAATCTTCTGGTAGGCATCAACAGCCCTCTTCGCCTGCTCGAGCGAGATTCGCCTGCGTTTGAACATGGCGGAGAAGGCGTTGCCGATCTCAATGGGCAGCGAAACGGGCGACAGCAACTCAACACCTTCGGTTAAGCGGATCAAAACCGGCTTGTGAGCCTCGTTTGTAACTACGGCAATGACAGCGGAGGCATCAATGACCATCGTTGGGCTCATAACCGTACAATTGTACAACAGCCCAGCACTGGTTTAAAATCCGCTCATTCGTCCAAGGAGCCCTCGATGACCGACAGCCTCGACCGCCGCCGTTTCCTGGCCCTCCTCTCCGCCGCCGGTGCCGCCGCCGGCACCGCCGGGATACCCGGCATCCTCGGCGCAGCCGACGAGAAGAAGGGCACGATCACCCCTGAGATCCTCTCGGATGCCGAGAAGCTTGTCGGTCTCGAGTTCACCGGCCCCGAGCGCGAGCTGATGCTCAACGGGCTCGACGATCAGCTCGAGGACTACAAGCGGATCCGCGAGGTCCATATCGACAACAGCGTGCCTCCCGCGCTGCGCTTCGACCCCGTCCTGCCGGGCGCAAAGACGGCGGGGGAGAGCTCGTTCCGGCTGAGCAAGCCTTCCCCCATCCCCTCGGCTCCGGAAGAGCTGCCCTTCCTGACCGTCGTCCAACTCGGGCGGCTTCTGCGCGACGGCAAGGTGACGTCGGTCGGGCTCACGAAGATGTATCTGGACCGGCTGCGCAAGCTCGACCCGATCCTCCACGCGGTCATCAGCTACACAGAAGAGCGGGCGATGGAGCAGGCCGAGCGCGCCGACCAGGAGCTCAAGGCGGGCAAGGACCGCGGAGCGCTCCACGGCATCCCCTGGGGCGCCAAGGACCTCCTGTCAGCCAAGGGCTACCGCACCACCTGGGGCTCGGTGCCGTTCAAGGACCAGGTGATCGACGAGGACGCGACCGTGGTCGAGCGCCTGGAGAAGGCTGGCGCGGTCCTCATCGCCAAGCTCACCCTCGGCGAGCTGGCCTGGGGCGATGTCTGGTTCGGCGGCATGACCCGCAACCCGTGGAACCCGGAGCAGGGGTCGAGCGGCTCGTCTGCGGGCTCGGCCTCCACCACCGCGGCCGGGGCTGTGGGCTTCGCAATCGGCAGCGAGACCCTGGGCTCCATCATCTCTCCCTGCACCCGCACCGGCAGCACCGGGCTGCGGCCCACGTTCGGCCGCGTGAGCCGCCACGGCGCCATGGCCCTGTCGTGGAGCATGGACAAGCTCGGTCCCATCTGCCGCAGCGTCGAGGACTGCGCCGCCGTGCTCCAGGCCATCCATGGCCCGGACGGCCGCGATGCCACGGTGGTGGACGCCCCTTTCCGCTGGGACCCGGACCTCGACGTGCGCAAGCTGCGGGTGGGATATCTGAAGTCGCTGTTCGAGGAGAAGCCGCAGGAAGGGGCGGAGGAGTGGCACGCCTTCAATCTGAAGTCGCTCGAAGAGCTGCGGAAGCTGGGCGTCGAGCTGCGGCCCATCGAGCTGCCCAAGCTCCCGATCGACGCCCTCCGGGTGATCCTGGGCGCCGAGACCGCCGCCGCCTTCGACGAGCTGACCCGCAGCGGCAAGGATGATCTCCTCGTCCGCCAGATCGAGCAGGCCTGGCCCAACAGCTTCCGCCAGGGCCAGACCGTCCCGGCCGTGGCCTACATTCAGGCCAACCGCATCCGGACGATGGCCATGCGCGAGATGGCCAGGCTCTTCGAAGGGATCGACGCCTACGTCTCGCCCACGTACGGGGGCGACAACCTCCTTCTCACGAACCTGACCGGACATCCCTCGGTGGTGGTGCCCAACGGGTTCCGCAAGGACGGCACGCCCACGAGCATCACGTTCATGGGAGACCTGTTCCGCGAAGGCGAGGCGCTGGCACTCGCCAAGGCGTACCAGGACGC
Organism: Holophagales bacterium; assembly: GCA_031412055.1. Taxonomy (GTDB): domain Bacteria; phylum Acidobacteriota; class Thermoanaerobaculia; order Multivoradales; family UBA5704; genus DATMER01. The sequence continues at coordinate 2,846 of JANOCF010000135.1, forward strand.
CACGGGCTGGCACCTCAAGAGGCCGAAGCTCGAAGGGCTCGCACCGACGCCGGACTTTCCGCCGAAGAAGTAGGAAGTCCGATCGGTGAGACTGGGAACGCCGGCGCTCCCAGTCGCTACGCGGCTTCGTGAGATAGCATGCCGCTCCATGGCATTCGGTCGACGCTCCGCCACACCTTTCGAAAAGCGCCTCGGGTACCGGTTCAAGCGGCAGGACCTGCTGGACCTCGCTCTGACCCACCGATCGTACGCCAACGAGAAGGGCGAGCCGGAGCACTACGAACGGCTGGAGTTCCTGGGCGATTCCGTCCTGGGGCTGGTCACGGCCGAATGGCTGTACGAGCGCCACCCCGAGCAGCCCGAAGGGGAGCTGTCCAAGCTCAAGGCGCAGCTCGTCAGCCGCAACCCCCTGGCCTATTGGGCCGGACAGATCGAGCTGGGGCCGGAGTTGAAGATCGGAGTGGGGGAGGAGCGCTCCGGCGGCCGGACCAAGGCGTCCCTGCTGGCCGACTCCATGGAGGCCATCTTCGGCGCCGTCTACCTCGACGCCGGCATTGAAGCCGCGCGGGAGGTCATCCTGCCCATGTTGCAGAATGGCGAGGACCAGGGCAGGAAGCAGCTCCTGGCCTCCGACACCAAGACCCACCTCCAGGAGGTCACCCAGGCGCTGGGCTGGTCCCTGCCGGACTACCGGCTGGTCTCCTCCGCCGGCCCGGACCACAGCAAGACTTTCGTGGTCGAGTGCTGGCTCGAAGAGCAGTGCGCGGGCCGCGGCGAAGGGCCGAGCAAGAAAGTGGCGGAGCAGAAGGCCGCGGCCGCCGCTCTGGAGCGCGTTCCGGACCTGCCTTCCCCCGGGGAGAAGTAGGCTATACAATCCCGCGTCTTATGAGCGACCCCACACCTGTCACTTCCGTCCGTGAGCTGAAGCGCCGCATCGGCGAGGACGTCGTCCTCCAGGGATGGCTCGACAACAAGCGCTCCAGCGGCAAGATCGCCTTCCTCCAGGTGCGCTGCGGAGGCGGCGTCGTCCAGGCCGTGGCCGGCCGCAACGACGTCTCCCCGGAGGCCTGGGCCGAGATCGAGCGCGCCACCCAGGAGTCCACCCTATGGCTGGCCGGCAAGGTCAAGGAGGACAAGCGCTCGTCGCTCGGCGTCGAGGTCCAGCTCACCGACTTCAAGGTGGTCTACCTGACCCAGGAGTACCCGATCACCCCCAAGGAGCACGGCACTGCGTTCCTGATGGAGAACCGCCACCTGTGGCTGCGCTCCAGCAAGCAGCGGTCGGCCCTGAAGGTGCGCAGCGAGGTCGAGCAGGCGATCCGCGACTTCTTCTACGAGCGGGATTTCACTCTCATCGACTCGCCGATCCTCACCCCGTCGGCTTGCGAGGGGACCTCGAACCTGTTCGAGACCGACTACTTCGGCGACAAGGCCTATCTCAGCCAGTCGGGGCAGCTCTACCTGGAGCCCGCCGCCGCGGCGCTGGGCAAGGTCTACTGCTTCGGCCCGACCTTTCGCGCGGAGAAGTCCAAGACGCGGCGCCACCTCATGGAGTTCTGGATGGTGGAGCCCGAGGTCGCCTTTCTGGAATTCGAAGGCCTGACCAGGCTCGCCGAGGAGTTCGTCGTCTACCTGGCGGGCCGGGTGCTCGACCGCGCCAAGGAGGAGCTCAAGGTCTTGGAGCGCGACACCTCCAAGATCGAATCGGTCCTGCCGCCGTTCCCCCGGATCACCTACACGCAGGCGGTGGAGATCCTCAACCGCGAGGGCAACCCCATCCAGTGGGGCGATGACTTCGGCGCGGACGAAGAGACGATCCTGTGCAGCCAGTATGACCGGCCGGTGATGGTCACGCACTTCCCGGCGGTGTTCAAGGCGTTCTACATGCAGCCTTCGCCGGACAGCGAGCCGGGCCGCGAGACCGTGCTCGGCATGGACATCCTGGCCCCCGAGGGCTACGGCGAGATCATCGGCGGCAGCCAGAGGATCCACGACCACGACCTGCTGCTGGAGCGCATCCATCACCACAAACTGCCGGTCGAGGCGTTCCAGTGGTACCTCGACGTGCGCAAGTACGGCGCGTTCCCGCACAGCGGCTTCGGCATGGGCATCGAGCGTTTCGTGGCCTGGATGAGCGGCGTCACTCACCTGCGGGAGACGATCCCGTACCCCCGGATGCTCTACAAGATTTATCCATAAAGGCACGGCGCTGACGTCCAGCCGTCCTCTCACCACCTACGCGGCCCTCGCCGCCCTGGTCCTCATCTGGGGGAGCACCTGGGCGGCGATCCGCGTCAGCCTGGAAGGCATCCCGCCGCTGACCGGGGTGGTCCTGCGGTTCCTCCTCGCCTCGGCCCTGCTGCTCGCTCTTGTGCCATTTTTCCGGGTGCGCCTGGGACAGGAGCCGAAGGAGAGCCGGCTCTGGTGGATCAACGCGGTCCTGACGTTCACGATCTCCTACGGCCTGGTCTACTGGGCGGAGCAGTGGGTGCCCTCCGGGCTGGCGGCGGTGCTGTTCGCGACCTTTCCGCTGTGGGTGGCGGTGCTGGCGCACCTGTTTCTGCCCGGCGAGCGTCTGCAGCCCAAGACCTTTGCGGGCGTGCTGCTCGGGTTTGCAGGAGTGGCGCTGCTCTTCTCGGAGGACCTGAGCGCGGTGGGTGGTCCCAAGACCACCTTCGCGGCCATCCTGTTCCTGATCGCGCCGTTCGCCTCGGCCATCGCCAACGTGGCGGTCAAGAAGTGGGGCGGCGGGGTTCACCCGCTGTCGGTCTCGGCGGTGCCGATGGGTCTTGGAGCGCTGCTGGTGATCCCCCTGGCCTGGAGCATGGAGCGGGGGAGGGAGTTCGCCTTCGGCACGCGCCCGCTGCTCGCCGTCGCCTACCTGGCCGTGGTGGGTTCCTCGCTGGCCTTCACCCTCTACTACTGGCTGCTCCGGCGCCTGCCCGCCACCAGGCTCTCCCTGATCAACTACGCCACGCCCGTGGTGGCGGTGCTGATCGGCACCCTCTGGCTGGGCGAGCCGTTCACCCTGCGGATCTTCCTTGGCGGTCTTCTGGTCGTGATCGGCGTCGCGGTGGCGGTTCGGTAGAGATTAGAGGAGCTTGACCCAGGGACAAGATTCGTGGACCCGGTTGTAGAGGGGCACGTCCGCGGTGATGAGGTCGCAGCCAAGCTCTCGGGCCAGGACGACGAAGACCGAGTCGTAAGCGGAAATCTGGTGCTGATAGCTGAAACGGATCGCGGCAGATACCATTTCCGTATCGTCGCGCAGCTCGATTGGAAGGCGGCTGAACTCGGCCCAGGCCTCGGAGGCGTACTGTTCCGTCAGCCCATCCCGGCGACGTACCCACAGGATATTGGCCAGCTCATAAAGAACGGAGGAGGGCACGACTACCTGCAATCGACCCTGCTCCAACTCCTTCAGGAATGTTTCTGCCCGGAGAGAGCCTTCTTCCTGGATGAACCACTTGGCGATGACGTTCGTGTCCAGGACCTGCGTCACCATCCCTGGTCTCTGGACTTACGGATCACGGGCGTGCTGTCCGGCAAAGGACCGATCTGCTCTCGGAGGTGCCTCAGGCGCTCGGTGACTCCTGCGACGCCGGGGGACAAGCCCAGGTCCCGCGAAAGCAGGTTCTGGACGACCTCCGACGGGGTCGAATGCCGGTGCTCTGCTTCCCGGTGGAGCCTGTCGATCAGGTCCTCCTCCAGGTAGAGGTCGATTTTCTTCAGGGATGTCGCCATGGCGCGTTCTCCAGGGACATTCTATCTCACCTGATCCCCGTCGAGGTTCGGCACGGCATTCCGCATTGCGGCATTCCGATGATCCCCTTGGAGAGCCGGAAGGACGGTGCTAGAATGTCGCAGTGCGGCATTGCACGGGCCCGTCCGCAGAAATCGGGCCTCGTTCCGTGAGGGTTCGGGAAGGCCCGTTGCATCAGAAGCCGATAAGAAAAGGGGAAATTTTCCATGTCGAGCAAGGATTTGCAGAACATCAGTGAGCTGGAGTCGAGGAAGGTGGCGGAAGCCTCTCGCGAGACCGAGTGGAAGCAGCCTAGCTTCCTGCGCGAGATGTTCCTCGGCCACTTCCGGC
>JANOCF010000136.1:0-2077 GCA_031412055.1 Holophagales bacterium
ACTCATCGAGGTTGCGGGCGCCGGGGAAGCGAACGCTCATGCCGACGACGGCGAGCCCCTCCCGCGTCTCAGTGCTGCTGCTCAAAACTGCTCCTCCTCTGCGTCATCCACGGCATCAGTGCGCCTCTGACGCAACACCCGCCGGCGCTTCTGGGCCCGCTCGCGGACCCCTTCGTACTTCGGCCCCGCCTCCTCCCGCTCCGCCGCCAGCAGGGCCAGCGACGCGATCGTTGGCGCCCGGAACAGGTCCACGAGCGACACCTCGCGGCCCAGCACGTCGCGCAGCCTGGCCCGCACCTCGACCAGCAGCAGCGACGAGCCGCCCAGCTCGAAGAAGTTGTCGTGGATGCCCACCCGGTCGACGCCCAGGACCTCGCGCCAGATCGCGGCGATGTTGCGCTGCACGTCGTCGGCCGGGGGCTCGTAGGTGGTGCCCACCTGCCGGCCCGCGTCGGGCGCCGGCAGCGCCTTGCGGTCGATCTTGCCGTTGGGCGTCAGCGGGAAGGCGTCGAGCACGACGAAGGCCGCCGGCAGCATGTACTCCGGCAGGCGGTCCCGCAGGTGCTCGCGCAGCACCGGGGCCGAAAGCTCCACCACCTCGATGGCGCCGCCCGCCTCCGCCACCAGCTCGCCGCGGGTGGCATAGAGGAAGGCCAGGAAGACCTCGGACTCACCGGTATCGCTGGCGGGAGCCGGCAAGAAGAACGCCTCATCCGTGGCCACGCGGAAGCCGTGCCGCTCCAGCAGAGACCGGATGGCCGCCAGGTTCTCCCGGGTGTCCACCTCCATCACCACCTGGCGGATGCGCGCCCAGTCCTCGTCGGCCACGCCGCGCAGCACGTCCAGCTCCGCCTTCTCCACGTCCACCTTGAGCAGGTCGATTCGGTCGACGCCCGTCTCGCGCAGGACCTGCGACAGGGTGCGCAGCCGGACGGTGTGGCGCTCGCTGCGGAACTGCTCGGCGAGAAGGTCGTCCACCTCCTGCGCGGAGAGCCCCGCCATGGGGACGCCGGTCTGCTCCGCCTGAGACGCCAGCCCCTGCATCATGATCTCGCGCGTGGCGCGGCGGTCCCGCGCCGCCTCGGAGTAACGGCCGGAGAGGCCGGAGTTGTTCGGATAAAAGGTGAACTCCGTCTCCTCCTCGCGCCACGAGAGGCCGTAGTCGTGCAGCTCGACATCCAGGCCGTACAGCTCCACGTTGGTCTTGAACGTGGCGTACGTGGGCGGGATCGGCTCGAAGGCATGGACCTTGAGCCCGCGCCGCCGGGTATTGGCGAACAGGGTGAAGAAACCGACGTTGCCGCCCACGTCGAAGACGCAGTCGCCGTCGCGCAGCTCGATGCCGTGGCGCAGGTAGTTGCCGGCCAGGAAGATCTCGTGCCAGGCGAGGCTCGCCTGGAAGTCGCTCAGCACCGCCACCTGCATGCCGTTCGGCAGGCGGAAGCTCTTGCGGCCCGCCAGCAGGCGCTCCGCCTCTTCCGGCGAAACCCCGAGCGGCAGCGGCCGGCCGAGGGTGGAGGGCGTCACGTAGGCCACCAGCCGGCGGTCGCCCGGACGGTCCTCCCGCGCCACCACCACAGCCTCGCCCACGCCGGAATGCTCGGCGAGCGCCGTCTCGATCTCGCCCGGCTCGATGCGGTGGCCACGCACCTTGATCTGGTGGTCGGCGCGGCCCAGGAACTCCAGGGTGCCGTCCGGCCGGTAGCGGACGCGGTCGCCCGTGCGGTACAGCCGGGCTCCCGGCACGTCTCCAAAAGGATCGGGCACGAAGCGCTCGGCCGTCAGCTCCGGCCGGCCCAGGTAGCCCCGGGCCACACCCTCGCCGCCGATGTACAGCTCGCCGGGCACGCCCGCCGGCACCGGCTGGAGGGACGGGTCCACGACGTACAGAGTGGTGTTGAGGATCGGCCGGCCGATCGGCACGGCCTCTCCCCGACCGGCCACCTCGTGCGTGGCGCTCCACACGGTGGTCTCCGTGGGGCCGTACATGTTGAGGATGCGGCCGGGCATGGTGCTCCGGAGCTGCTCGGCGAGCTGCGCGGGGAGCGCCTCGCCGCCGAGGAGCATCTCGCGCAGT
>JANOCF010000137.1:0-1935 GCA_031412055.1 Holophagales bacterium
CTTCCTGGCCTGGGCCGCTGAGCTGCCCAGGCGGAACTACCAGCTCGCCGTCGTGCGGCAGGACCAGGTGATCGGGAGCTGTGGCATCCGGATGGAGGGGTGCGAGCCCGGCATCGCCGAGTATGCCGAGTTTGGCCTGGAACTTGCGCCCGAGCACTGGGGTTGCGGCCTCGCCTCCGAGGCGGCTCGCGCGATGCTGCGGTTCGGGTTCCGTGATCTCGGGGTGCGCGAGATCCGCGGCGAGACGGTCACCGAGAACACCCGCGTCCAGCGTCTTGTCGAGCGGCTCGGCTTCACCAGGGCCGGGACGAGGCCGGGTCCCGACTGGATGCGCGAGCGGGGTTGGACCCAGACCGAGTGGCGGCTCACCGTCGAGGAGCTCAGAGATGCAGACGCCTGAAGCCATCATCGCCGAGACCCGCGACTGGCTGGAGAAGGCGGTCATCGGCCTCAACCTGTGTCCCTTCGCCAACGCTGTCTACATCGCGGACCAGGTCCGGTTCGTCGTCAGCGAGGCGGAGACTCCCGAGGCCCTGCTCGCGGATCTGCTGGAGGAGCTGAATACACTGGCGGCGGCCGATCCCGGCGAGATCGACACCACGCTGCTGATCCACCCCCGGGTGCTCGACGACTTCCTGGACTACAACGATTTCCTGGGCGTCGCCGACGCGGCGGTCGAAGACCTCGACCTCGTCGGGGAGATCCAGGTCGCGAGCTTCCATCCCCGGTACCAGTTCGAAGGCACCGGGCCGGACGACATCGAGAACTACACCAACCGGTCGCCCTATCCGATCCTCCACCTGCTGCGCGAAGCGAGCGTCGAGCGCGCGGTGGCCGCCTTCCCTGACGCGGCCGAGATCTTCGAAAAGAACATCGAGACGATGAAGTGCCTGGGGCACGAAGGCTGGCGCCGCCTCGGAATTGGCAGAATGAGGTAAAATTTCTCCATCCTGATCCGCGGAGGACACGATGGAGCCAAGCAGAGACACTCGCGAGTTGGCGCCTGTTGCCGAGTTTCCCACCCCGCAGACGGCGGAGGTGACGAGCCCCGCTCCAGAGTGGGGGCTCGCGACACGCGTCCTGTTCCGATTCTGGTTCTCGTACCTCTTCCTGTACGTCTTTCCGTTTCCCCTGAACATCATCCCCTATGTCGACATGGTCACCGGGCCGTGGTACGAGATGTGGGGCGCGATGGTTCCCTGGGTAGGGAAGCACGTGTTCCAGCGCGAGATCACCATCTTCCCCAACGGCAGCGGGGACACGACGTACAACTACGTGCAGGTCTTCTGCACCCTGGTCCTCGCAACGGCCGCGACGCTGGTCTGGTCGATCCTCGACAGGAAGCGGACCAACTACGCCTGGCTCCACAAGTGGTTCCGGGGCTACGCCCGTATCTGGCTCGCTACCGTGATGGTCTCGTACGGGGCGTACAAGGTCATCCCGTCGCAGTTCTCCGCGCCGCCGCTCGACCGTCTCCTGCAGCCGTACGGTGACTCCTCCCCGATGGGGATCCTGTGGACGTTCATGGGCGCATCCGCGGCCTACACCATCTTCTCCGGCGTTTCCGAGATGGCGGGAGGGCTGCTCCTGATCGCCCGCCGCACCACGCTGCTCGGAGCGCTCGTCTGCATCGGCGTCATGGGCAACGTGGTGATGCTCAATTTCAGCTATGACGTGCCGGTCAAGCTGTACTCGTCGCATCTCCTCGCCACGGCGGTCTTCCTCGCCCTGCCCGATCTGAGGCGGCTCGCGAACCTGTTCGTGTTCAACCGCAAGGTGGAGCCCGCCGAGCTGCGCCCGCTCTTCAAGAGGAAGTGGCTGAACCGGAGCGCGCTGTTCCTGCGGCTGGCGCTCGTGCTCTTTTCCGCCGGGATGGCGCTCTGGGTCTCCTACCAGGGATGGAGCGGCTACAGCAACAAGAAGCCGCCGCTGTAT
>JANOCF010000138.1:0-2648 GCA_031412055.1 Holophagales bacterium
CGTGGGGTCTGACGAACTGCGCTATGCCGTGGCGCTCATCCCGCGCCTCCCCGCCGCCCACTACAATCTCGCCGTCACTCTCCAGAGCCTGGGACGGACGGACGAGGCCCGCCAACATCTGGAGCGCGCCATGGACCTCGATCCGGCTCTGCGCGCGCGGCTCCTGAAAGGAGCGCCATGACTCGACCGTGGGAGACCCTGGAAGCCATCGACATCGGCGAGGGCCGGCTGGAGCTGCGGCAGCGGGGTGACGACTTCGTCATCACCGTGGCCGGGCGGGTGCTGATGAGCAGCATGGCCCATCTCACCGAGGTCGCGGTGGCCGAGATGGCCTGCCGCGAGGTGGCCGGCAGGGAACGGCCGCGGGTGCTGATCGGCGGGCTTGGCATGGGATTCACCCTGCGCGCCGCCCTGGACGTCCTGCCCAAGAGCGCCCGGGTCGTGGTCGCCGAGATCAACGAGGCCGTGGTCCGCTGGTGCCGCGGACCGCTCGCGGGGCTGACCCGCCGGGCCGTCTTCGACTCCCGGTCGTCGGTCGCGCTGGAGGACGTGGCGAGGGTGATTGCGGACGCGGGAGCCGGACAACCCTTTGATGCCATCATCCTCGACCTCTACGAAGGTCCCCGGCAGGCGAGCGTGGCCGAAGGAGACCCTTTCTATGGCCGCGAAGCGCTGCGGCGGACCCGGGAGGCACTGACGCCCGGCGGCGTCTTCGCGGTGTGGTCCGAGGACCCGGACGCAGCCTTTGAGAAGCGGCTGCGCATCGCGGGCTTCGAGGTCGAGCGGCGCAAGCCCGGAAAGGGCGGACCGAGGCACACGGTCTACCTGGCGCGCCCGTCCCGGCGCGCTCCACGGGTTGCCCGGAGGGCTCCGGCGCGGTAGCGTACGCAGTCATGAGAGATTCAAGCCGCCCCCTCATCGTTGCTCTTCTGCTCCTCGCCATGGCCGGGGCATCCGTTGCCCAGACGCCTGCTGCCAAGACCATCCCGGCTCCGTCAGACGTCGCGGCACCGCCCGCCGACGCCCAGACCACAGCGTCCGGGCTGGCCTCCAAGGTGATCACGCCGGGCACCGGGACCGTGCATCCGGGTCCCACGGAACAGGTCAAGGTCCACTACACGGGCTGGACCACCGACGGCAAGATGTTCGACTCCTCGGTGGCCCGCGACAAGCCGCTGGTCTTCGGGCTCAACTCGGTCATCGCCGGCTGGGGCGAGGGCGTGCAGCTCATGGTGAAAGGGGAGAAGCGCCGCCTCTGGATCCCCGCCAAGCTGGCCTACGAAGGCGTGGCCAACCGTCCCCAGGGGATGCTCGTCTTCGACGTCGAGCTGCTTGCCATCCTGGCCGCTCCGCCCACGCCGCCGGATGTGGCCGCGCCGCCGGCCGACGCCGAGACGTCCAAGTCCGGACTCGCCTGGAAGGTGCTGAAGCCCGGCACCGGCGGTACCGGCGCCATGCATCCCTCCGCCGGGAGCTCCGTGCGCGTCCACTACACGGGCTGGACCACGGATGGAAAGATGTTCGACTCCTCGGTCCAACGGGGCACGCCGGCCTTCTTCAAGCTCAACGCGGTGATCCCCGGCTGGACGGAAGGTCTGCAACTGATGGTCCCCGGCGAGGTCCGCCGCTTCTGGATTCCCAAGAAGCTCGCCTACCGCGGCGCGCCCGGCAAGCCCGAGGGCATGCTCGTGTTCGATGTCGAGTTGATCGAGATCGTCAAGAAGTAGGTCTTGGGTACGGCCTGAAGTTCCTTGTCTGGCGGTGGAGAAGTGTATACGCTAGTGGAGAGGAAAAATCTCCATGCACTGGACTCCCCGTCGGCTCGCCGTCCTGGCAGTGGCTTGTGTTGTCCTGTTTTCCCTGGTGGGGACCGAGCCCGTTGAGGCTCAGAATTTTTGCGGAGACACCTCGCTGGGCATCTACTGGTGGCAGGCCTCCGGCCAGGTGACGCGCACGAACAACTGCCAGCCGCCCAATGGATTCCGTTGCCATCCTGTCGAGAACCCCTCCTGGTCGGTGAACAAGACGGACCCGGCCTGCGATGCGGAAGCTGGCAGTTGCGGGGTCGAGATCCATGCGAGGGCCACGGTCCCGGGTCTGCAGGACATGATCGTGGAAGAGGAGAGCTTCGCCGCCTCCCTGACTCCCTTGGCAGAGTGGTACCCGTGTGCAGGGGCGAGCTGCGCCAAGTACCTCACGTGCGGCATCGCCGGCGCCGGGGGGCTGATCAACTTCGACAATCTCGACACCTGGTTGCAGACGGGCCTGACCTGCGCCCAGGCAAGGACCCTGAGCCTCTCGGTCAAGATCCGCGTCTGTGCCGGCAGCACTTGTGAAAACGACCTCGTGAACAACCGCGTCATCGATATCCCTGCCGTGGGTCTGGCCCAGTCCCTCGGCTGCGCGATCCCGCTGCCCAATGCCTGCACGGAAGGGAGCGGCGGCTCGAGCGGTGCGGCCGGAACCTCCTGCCCGCTCTGCCAGCCGGTCGGTGGTGACGCCGGGTGCTCGGTGCCGGTGGGCGGCGGCGGCCCGAGCTGCGAGCCTTCGTGGATGGGCAAGGCTCGTCTCCGTTACGCGGCCGGGGGTGTGGGCGGCGACGACTTTCCCGGTTCCACCGCCTGGCGCGTGACCCTGGGCCGCTACTG
>JANOCF010000139.1:0-19998 GCA_031412055.1 Holophagales bacterium
CGCAGGAAACGAGGTCGTCCCCTGGCGTTGCGTCTCGCCACCGCGCGTGACAGGGCCATCCCCTGCGGCTGGGCGAGATATCCTCACGTTCCATGAAGCCACTCCTGCTGACCGTCCTCCTCCTGGCTGGGGCTGTCCCTCTCGACCAGGTCGAGGTGAGTTTCCGCGCGGTCGGCTCCGGCCCGAAGGAGGGGATCGGCCGCGGCGAGATCGAGGCTCCGCCCGACCGGGTCTTCCGGGCGCTCGCGGACCTCGACCACTGGGACGAGTTCATGCCTTTCCTGGAATCGTCCGACGCCCGGCCGCAGCCGGACGGCTCCGTGCTCAGCTCCCAGCGCCTGGAGCTGCCCATCCTGATCGGCGAGCGGCACTATGAGATCCGGGCGCGCGGCCGCACCGGCGAGCGGACCTGGAGACTGGAGTGGAGCTACGTTCCGGGGTCCGGCAACGTGGCCGCGCACCGCGGCTCGTGGGAGCTGTCGTAGATCGCCCCGGGACGCACCCTGGCCGTCCTCCACCTCTATACCGACCCGGGCGGCGCGGTTCCGGACCGGGCCATGGACCGGGCCACGGGCAAGTCGCTCGGATGGATCTTCAAGGGCCTCCGCCAGCACGTCCGCCGCGCTCGTTACGACCGGCTATAAGCTATACTGCCGCCCGTCCATTGTCCGAGTCCGGGATGTACTAGAGAGGTGGCAGCGCTGTGAAGTCGAATCAGCAGGAAGTGTGGGCTTTGGAGTCCCACCTGGGTACCGAGCTCCATCGCAGGTCGGCGGAGCTGACACGCCTGTGGCTGGACCGGCTCACGGCGCGGCTGGAAGTCCATCCGCGGCGCATCTTCCCGTCGGACACCCTGCTCAACGACATGCCGGTGGTCCTGCGGGCGATCTCCGAGTACCTCTCCTCGGGCGGCGACATCAGCGCCGAGCAGATCGTACGCGAGGAGATGGAGAAGCTGGCGCGCCTGCGCCGCGAGCAGGGATATGACATCGACGAGATCATGGCGGAGTTCCAGATCCTCGGCCAGATCCTCTACGACACCCTGCGGGAGGAGGCTCGGAGGTTCGGCCGCAAGGTGCCCGCCGACCATGCCATCAAGATCGCCGAGCGCCTCTACCGGGCCCTGATGTCCATCACCAGCATCACGACCGGCACCTTCCGCGAGGAGGGGTTCCGCGACCGGCGAGAGCGCGCGCGCCTGCTCGGCAGCTTCGGGCGCGATCTCGCGCACGAGCTCCGCAACCGGCTGCACACGGCCGAGGCCGCCCTCCACCTGCTCAACCAGGACGGGGTCGACGGCGCCACCAAGGACCGGGTCCTCCAGACCCTGAGAAGGACGCTCGACCGCATCAAGGGGGTGGCCGACGACGTTCACGCCCTGGCCATCGCCCAGGGCAGCGAGGAGACGGCGCAGGGCCGCCGGCTGTCCTTGCGCGAGCTGGTCGAGGACACCGTCTCCGAGCTGCGCGGCATCGCCGACGAGAAGAGGGTCCGCATCGAGTCCCAGGAGATGATCCCGGACGTCCAGGTGGACGCCACCCGCGTCGAGCTGGTGCTGATCAACCTGATCGGCAACGCCGTCAAGTACTGCGACGCCGCCAAGGACCACCGCTGGGTGCGGCTCTCGGTCCAGCGCGACGACCGCTTCTGGAGCATCAAGGTCGAGGACAACGGGGTCGGCATCCCGGACGACATGCACGCGCGGGTCTTCGATCAGTTCGTCCGCGCCCACCCGCAGGTCGCGGAAGGCACGGGCCTGGGCCTGGCCATCGCCCGCGAAGCCGTCGAGCAGATGGGCGGCCGCATCGAGCTGGAGAGCCAGCCCGGAGTGGGGACCACGTTTTCCTTTACGGTGCTCGATCCGCCGCAGGCGATCAGCAGCTAGACAGCAGCCTCTTCCCTCGCCACCCTATCGAACACGGCGGCCTCCTCCTCGGTCAGGGGGATGCCGTCGCGCAGCCTTGCGGCGGCGGTCTCCGCCTCGGGATCTCCCGGCACCCTCACCCGGTCTCCAGACGAGGGCTGCTCCCGGACGATCCCCATCAGGCGGCTCAGGTCGGTGCGGAAGTCGCCGGGCTCGCGGAAGGCGGCGAGGTCGAAGGCGAGAAAGAAGTGGGACACCCGCCGGGGCTCGTCGTAGGGCGGGGCGTAGAGGTGCGTCAGCTCGTGGTCCAGCGGCATGCCCGCGAGCAGAGCGCAGAGGATCTCTACCATCATCCCCAGGCACTGGCCCTTGTGGCCGCTGCCCGCTCCGAGCGGCAGGAGCGCGTCTTCGATGGCCCAGCCGGGCTCGAGCGGAATGCCCTGCGCCCGGTGGTGCCGGACCTTGGAGTAGGAGACCTGGCTGGTGGCGAAGTCGGCGCAGAAGAGGTCTTCCCCATCCCCTTGCGCGGCCATCGAGATCGGATTGGTCCCGAAAAGCGGCCGGGTGCCGTGGAACGGCGCCACCAGGGCGTCGCTGTTGGTGAACGAGAGCCCGAGCACGCCCTGGCGCGACATCTCCAGCGCGTAGACCGAGGCCGCGCCGAAGTGGTTGGAGTTGCGGACGGCCACCGCGCCCGTGCCGTTCTCCCGGGCCATGCGGACCACCTCTTCGCAGGCCGCGCGGCCGGCCACCAGCCCCAGCGCGCCGCCGGCGTCCAGGACCCGAGCGGCCCGCGCTTGCCCAAGCCAGCGCATCTCGGGCCGGGCGAGGCTCCGGCCGCCATCGAGCTCATCCAGATAGGTGCCGAAAAGGCGGATGCCGTGCGTGTCGGTCCCGCGCAGCGAGGCTTCCAGAAGACCGCCCGCCACCCAGGCTGCGTGCTCCTCGGAGACGCCCCGCCGAAGCAGGGCGCCGCGCATGAGCCGGTCGAGATCGCTGGCCGGAAAGGTTCTCACGAACGCTCGGCCACGAAGCGCACGAAGCGGACCAAGCGGCGGATGCCCTCCTCGATCTGCTCCGGGGTCACGTAGCTGAACGACAGGCGGACCTCGCGCTCCCGTCCTCCCGCCAGGGAGAAGAAGGACATGGGGCAGACGATCACCCCGAAGTCGCGGGCACAGGTCTGCAGGCACTCCTCGTCGAAGTCGAAGGGGAGGTTAAGCGTAAGGAAGAAGCCGCCCTCGGGACGGTTCCAGCGCACGCCTTCCACGCTTCCCATCTCGCGCTCCAGGGACGCCACCATGCTGTCGCGGTTGGCGCGGTAGAACGGCAGCTTCTCCTTGACCAGCCCGCGCAGCGAGCCGCCGTGGTCCAGCAGCAGCGCGCCGACGACCGCCTGGGTCACGGGCGAGCTGGTCACCGTGGTCAGGCTCTTCACCTTGGACAGCTCGGCGGCCAGCGAGGTGCGGCGGCCGTCCGGCCAGGCGACCTCCTGGCCGGTGACCAGGTAGCCCACGCGCAGCCCGGGGTAGAGCGTCTTCGAGAAGCTCCCCATGTAGATCACGACGCCGTGCTCGTCCATGGACTTGAGCGTGGGCAGCGGGTCGCCGTCGTAGGAGAACATGCCGTAGGGGTTGTCCTCGAAGATCAGGACCTGCTGCTCGCGGGCGACCTCCAGCAGGGCGCGCCGCGTCTCCAGCGGCATCCGCGTGCCCAGGGGGTTGTTGAAGTCCGGGATGTCGTAGACCGCCCGCGGCCGGCGGCCCGAGCGGCGGACCTCCTCGATGGCGGCGGTCACGGCATCAGGTTCCAGGCCGCGCTCGCCGGTGGGGATCGGGACGACGGGGATGCCCATGATCGTGGCGAGGCCGGTGATGCCGATGTAGGTCGGATCGCTGACCAGCAGCACGTCGCCCGGCTCGAACAGGCCGAGGAGGAGGATCGCCATCCCCTCCTGGCAGCCGACCGTCACGACGATCGACTCCGGGCGGGCGCGGATCCCCTCGTCCAGCTCGAGCTCGCGGGCGATGAGGGCGTTGATGATGCCGTTGGTCTTGTTGTACTGCCCGAGGTCGTTCCAGACGGCGGCCGGCGGCCAGCCGGTCTCCGCCGTCCGGTGCTCGACGTAGCGCGGGACCTGCGCGAGGCTCCGCTCGACGTCGAAGTGACGCTCCGCCGGCCGGCCCGGGGCGAACGAGACCGCCTTCGGGTAGCGCAGCACCACCTCGTTGAGGAAGTTCATCACCTCCAGCGAGGGATCGCCGAAGCAGGCCTTGAGCGCTATGTCCATGACCTAGAAGTTGTTCTTCTCTTCGAGCTGCTTGAAGAGGTTCTGCACGCTCTCGTCGGAGAAGTCGCCGCCCATGCGCTCGATGAACTCGAACATCATGCCGGACCCGGGATCGCGGTGGCTGAAGATCTGGCGCAGACCGCCGCCCTCGATGACGTTGGTGTCGAACTCCATGCCCGTGGCCTTGAGCTCCTCCGCCATCTCCTTCAGGTTCTCGACGCCGATGGCCAGGTGCTGCACGCCGGCGCCGTAGTGCTCGACGAAGCGCGACACCTGCGACCCGTCGGTGGTCCCCTGGAGCAGCACGAAGGTCAGCGGGCCGGCCACCATCACGGCCGAGATCATGGCCGTCTTCTCGCCCTTGGTCTCGCGCCGCTCGCGCAGCTCGAAGCCGAGCACCTCGGAGTAGAACTTGATCGACGCCTCCAGGT
This sequence comes from Holophagales bacterium, assembly GCA_031412055.1. GTDB lineage: Bacteria > Acidobacteriota > Thermoanaerobaculia > Multivoradales > UBA5704 > DATMER01. The sequence continues at coordinate 4,586 of JANOCF010000139.1, forward strand.
CAGGGACGGCGATGGCCACGTGATCGATGGACTTTGCGTACTTCCCAAGAACCGTCATCGGATTGGATTCGCTCATCAAGGAGCCTCCTCTTGAACATTGCTGAATAGCTCGTAACCGTTCGGAGCCCGCGGCTCCGGCCGGTCCCCTGAAAGGGGGACGGGTAGTCTAGCCCGCTTTCTCTCTCTTCCAAGGTGTCACAAAACGTCAAACGGGAGACGACGGCCCGTCGTGGGTTGCGCTAGCATCAAAGGTGGTGGAAGAAGTGCGCAGTCCGGACACTCCCGCTGCCGTCCTCCGGGCGGTCCTGCTGGGGGCGAGCAACCTGAGGATCGGGTTTCCCTCGGTCATGTCGCGGCTGCGCGCGGGCGCCGGCGGACCAGTGGAGGTGCTCGCGGCTCTCGGGCACGGCCGCTCCTACGGCACGTGGAGCCGGCTGCTCTGGGTCCGCCAGCTCCCCGGCATCCGCGGCTGCGGCCTGTGGACCGATCTGGACCGCCGGCCTCCTCTTCCGACCCTGGCGCTGATCACCGACGTCGGCAACGATCTCCTCTACGGCGTCGGCGTCGCCGAGATCGCCGGCTGGGTCGAAGCCTGCCTGCAACGGCTCCAGAAGAGAGAAGCGGAGATCCTTCTCACGCTTCTCCCCATGTCCGCTCTTGAGAAGGTATCCGCGTTTCGCTATCATCTTGTCAGAACAATCCTCTTCCCGGGACGGAGGGCAGTTTCCTGGGGCGCAATGCTGGATCGCGTCCGGGAGCTGAACGAACGGCTTCGCCGGCTGGGCCATGCTTATGGCACCCGGTTGGCAGAACCCTCTCCGTCCTGGTATGGGATCGATCCGATTCACGTTCGGAGACGCATGAGAGAGACGGCCTGGAGCCAGATCCTCCGACACCCGCTGCTGCCCCGCGAGGGGCCGCCGGACCATGCGCGCGCCCTGCGAACGTCCCTGCCCGCGCTCGGCGCTGCCGAGCAGCGTCTCTGCGGCATGCCTCTGCGATATCCTCAACCCGTCCGCCGTTTCAAGGATGGAACCACCGTTGCGCTTTACTAACAGCCTTCCCCTCCGCCGTACCTTCCGGACCGTCCTTCTCATCCTGGTCGCCACTCTGGTGGGCCTGCCCATGGCCAGCAAGGAGATCCGTTTCGTCCTGCGCGCCGCCTATGGCGAGGCGCGCATCCTCCTGGCCCGCCGTCCCCTGCAGGAGCTGATCGCCGATCCGGCGACGTCGGCCGAGAGGCGCGCCCAGTTCGAGCTGGTCCTGGACGCCCGCGCCTTTGCCGCCGGGCGTCTCGGGCTCAAGGCCGGCGAGACCTACACCACCTTCTCGGATGTCGGCGACGGCCCGCTGGTGCACGTGCTCTCGGCCAGCCCCAAGGACCGCCTGGCGGGCTATAGCTGGACCTACCCGGTGGTCGGGGCGGTGCCGTACAAGGGCTTCTTCGACGAGGAGTCGGCGCGGGCGGAGATGCGGCGGCTGGAGCGCAAGGGCTACGACACCTACCTGCGGCCGTCGGGCGCCTTTTCCACCCTGGGCTGGTTCAACGACCCGCTGCTCTCCACGGCGCTGGACGACGACCCGGTCGAGCTCGCGGTGACGGTGATCCACGAGATCGCTCACAACTCGCTGTGGGTCCCCGGGGATGTCCGGTTCAACGAGAGCTACGCCAACTTCGTCGGCTTCCGGGGCGCGGAGCTGTTCTTCGCCAGCCGGGGCGACCACATGGCGGCGCAGCGCTGCGCGGCCATGTGGCGGGACGAGAAGCGGGTAGGCGCGTTCTACACCCGGCTGGAGGACGATCTGCAGAGCCTCTACGGCGCGGGTCTCCCCACGGAAGAGGTGGAGCGGCGCCGGGCCGGTCTCTTCGCCCGCGCCCGGACCGCGATGAGGGCCGCGCTGGCCCGGGAGCTGGAGGTCTACTCCGGCGAGCGGCTCGCGCGGACGCCCATCAACAACGCCCGGGTGATCGCCAAGCGGATCTATCTCACGGGGCTGGATGAGTTCGACAAGATGTACAACGCCAAGGGCGGCGACCTGAAGGCCGGCGTGCAGGAGATCGCGCGCTCGCTCCGCCACGACCCGTCGCTGTCGCCGATGGAGGTCCTGGCGATCGTGGCGCGCTCAGGCTCGGGAGCGCTTCCGCGGCAGGCCGGGTAAAGCCTTACATGGACGCGTCCTGAACGATCTCCCATCCGTCCCGGGTCCGGCGGAAGACGATCAGCGTCAACCCTTCCGCCGGCTCCTTCGCCGGCTCATCCGGGTAGGAGATCCGCCACTTCGCCGCGACCGAGACGCCGTGGACGCGGCTCGGCCGCGCTCCTCCCAGCGCCGTGAACTCGATCCCTGACGCGGGACGCATCTCGATCGGCTCCAGGCTCAGCCGCCCCATGGCCTTCAAGTCCGGGTAGCGCTTGCGGTAGCGCTCCAGCACCTCGTTGCGGCCGCGGGTGAGCCCGCTCGGCGCGAGAAAGGCCGCGTCGTCCGCGTAGACGGAGGTGAACGCTTCCAGGTCGCCCTTGTTCCACGCCTCCACCTGGGTCTCGATCAGCTTCCGCACCTCCTCCAGCGCCTTCTCCGTCCGCTTGGGATCGGCCAGGCGGTCCCACAGACCGGGGCCGAAGTGGGCGACGTACCGGTGGGGCTCGGAGAAGACCGGGTCGGCCAGCACCTCGTCGGCGGTGGCGAAACGGTAGCCGCGCTCCTCCAGCCAGGTGAAGAAGCGGTCCCACTGCGCCGCGCCGATCTCGTTGGCGTGGAGCAGGATGACCTGCGGTACCTGCCGGCCAAACAGGTCGTCTCCCACCGCCTCATGGGTGCGCACCTCCAGGCGGAGCGCCTCCAGGTACTCCTCGGCCACCTGCGCCATGGCCCGCTCGTCTCCCTTCCGCCGCGCCTCGACCCAGGGCTCCTCGTACGACCAGTCCTGCGTGTCGAGCGTCACCGGGACCGTCCTCTGCCCCGACTCGGCCAGGTAGGCTCGCATCGCGTCGAGCTTGGCTTCCGTGTCGCCCTCGCGCAGGAAGGGGAAGCGGAAGAAGCGCACCTTCTTTCCCCGCTCTCCGACCAGCGCGGCGATCTCCTGGCGGGCCTTCTCGGCGTCCTCGATGTACTCCCTGGGAGCGGTCCGCGTGTAGCTCAGGTGGTTGTACGTGTGGTTCCCCAACTCATGCCCGGCGTCGAGCCAGAGCTTCAGGAGGTCGCGGTCAGCCGGGCCGAGCACGTTGGCCCAGGTGACGAACCCCACGGCCGGGACCTTGTGCTTGCGCAGGACGTCAAGCAGCCCGCGGGTGATCCGCTCCCGCTCGGCAGGGTCGGGGTGAAGCCTGGCGGAGGGGATGGGCAGGTCGTCCACCGTGACGAGCAGCGGCCGGCCCGTCTGCGCGCAAACGGGAAGCGCGACGGCGAGCAGGATCAGGAAGAGTCTGAATCTCATGGACGAGAGGATAACCCAGAGGCTTTCTCCGTACTTCTTAAATGACATTCAGGACCCGTTTTCCGTTTCTTAAGGGGTGAATTTTGACCACCACTCCGCCCATCGGGCGAGGAGGCGAGATGACGGGAAGAGAGAAGGATGGTGGAGACACCCTGTTCGAGTGGACGCGGCAGTGGCAGGAGCAGGGACGGCGCCAGGGGAAGGCGGAGCTTCTTCTCCTGCAGGCGGAGCGCAAGTTCGGCCCGCTGCCCTGCCGTGACCGGGCGAGGATCGAGCTGGCGGACGCCGACCGCCTCCTCTGCTGGGGAGAACGCCTGGTCGGCGCCCGTTCCCTGGAAGAGGTGTTCCGGGGATGAGGACCGGGGTGAAGGCTTGTGCTACCTTGGTCCGGTCATGGGAAAGGGATACCAGGTGGAGGTGCCGTTCCTCATCCCGGCCTCGGCGCGGGACCTGGAAGGGTTCCGCCGGTGGGCGCGGTCGGACCGCTTCCCCGACCATGGCCGCATCGACTACCTCGGCGGCAACCTCGAGGTGGACATGAGCCCCGAGGAGCTGCACACCCATGGTCTCGTGAAGGCTGCGATCGGCGCACGGCTGTATGACCGGATCGCCGAGGCAGGCCTGGGGGACGTCTACATCGATCGCGCCCGCGTCAGCTCCTCCGCGGCTGAGCTATCCGTGGAGCCCGACGTGGTCGTGGTTCTCTGGAACACCCTCGACGCGGGCCGCGTCCGGGAGATCTCCAAGAGCAAGAGGGACCCGGAGCGGCTCATCGAGCTGGAGGGTGCGCCGGATCTCGTCGTCGAGGTGATCAGCCATGGATCCGTGGGCAAGGACCAGAGCCGGCTTCCCTCTCGCTACGCGGCGGCGGGGGTGCCGGAGATGTGGCTGGTGGATGCCCGCCGCGGGCTGCGCTTCGAGATCCATATCCTGGAAAGCGACGGCTACCGGCTGGCCGCTCCGGATACGGACGGCTGGAACCACTCGCCTTTGATGGGGCGGGTGCGACTCCAGAGAGAACGCCTCCGGCCCGACCGCTGGACCTACCGCCTGGAGGTGGCCGCAAGCGCGTCTTGATGCCCATCCACTCCTTCCGTGTCCTCCTCCACCAGCCGGCCGTCCAGACGCTGATCGCGGCGGCGGAGGGAGTCGAGCTCCATCTCGTGGGCGGAGTGCTCCGGGACCGCGCTCTCGGGCTGCCGGTCCACGACGTGGACGCGGTCGTCTCGGGGCAGGGAAAGGAGATCGCGGAGCGGCTGGCGTCGATCCTGCCGGCGCGGCTGGTGCTCCTGGGGGGCAAGGAGTTCGCGGCCTACCGGCTGGTGGGCGAGGACATGGTCGTGGACCTCTGGGACCGCGCCGGGACCTCGCTGCACCAGGACCTCGCCCGCCGTGACTTCACGATCAACTCCTTCGCCTTCGATCTCCGCTCGGAGGAGGTAAGCGATCCCTTCGGCGGGATCGGCGACCTCGGCCGGCGGGTGCTGCGCGCCACCACCGAGGAGAGCTTCACGGGCGACCCGCTTCGGGTGCTCCGCCTGCCACGGCTCCTCCTCCGGCTTCCCGGCTTCACGGCCGAGCCGGACACGGTCGAGCTGGCGCGGCGGTCGGCCGCGGGGCTGTCCCGGGTCGCTTCGGAGCGGGTGCGCGAGGAGCTGTTCCTCCTCTTCGGGCAGCCGGACGCGGTCCGCGGGCTCGCGCTCCTGATGGAGCTGGACCTCTATCCGGGTCTCTGGCTGGGACGGCCGGGCGAGCCGGGACCGCCCAGGTTGGCGCTGGTGGAGGTGAGAGCGCTCGCGGACACCGTGAGCGCGCTGCGGGAGTACGCTCCGGGCCTGGCGGTCCAGGTCGACCTCCGGACGGCGGTCCTCGCTTCCCTGTTTGCGAACCTCCCGGGGGTCCGTCCCTTGGAGGCTCTGGAGCGCTTCCGCGATACCGGCTACCTGACCCGGCCGGTGGCTGCGGACGTCGCCCGGCTCCTGGCGATGCTGGAGATGTCCGGCCTGCCCACGGACGAGATCGGCCGCCGCCGTTTCATCCACCGGGCGGGCGAGCTCTGGACCACGGCCGCCTGCTTCCTGGCGGCTGGCGTCGCGGCCCACGGAGGCTCCTGGAGAAGCTCCCTGCCGCCGCTCGTCGACCTGGCCCGCCGCGAGGGCAACCTCCTCCTCGATCCGCCCCGCCTGCTGAGCGGAGCGGACGTCCAGCAGATCCTCGGCGTGCTCCCGGGCCGGGAGATCGGCCGGGCGCTCGACGCGGTGGTGACGGCTCAGGTGGATGGGACGGTGCGGACGCGGGAGGAGGCGGTGGCGCTGGTGCAGGGGATGCGTACCAGCCAGCCCCCTTAGCGGAAGATCCCGGTCTTCCGATCGGGCGTCCCGCCGCCTTCGCCGCCCATGAGGCGCTGGTTCAGCTCCTTGATGCGCTCCATGAGCTTGTCGATCTTTTCCTGGGCTTCCTGACGGAGACGGTTGTAGTCGCCGCGCAGGCGCTCGCGCTCCTGAGCCATCTCCTGAAGGCGGGCCTTGAGCTCCTCGGCCTGCTCGTCGCGCTGGCGCATCGAGGTGTGAAGACCGGCGATCTGCTCGTCCTTCTCGGTCAGGCGGATGCGGATCTTCTCTTCCTGCTCCTCGAAAAGCCGTTTGAACTGCTGCAGCTCGACGATCGCGGAAAAGTCGGATGTATTGGGCACGTCGCCTTCCTTCTGCTCCAGGTCGGGGAACATCTTGCGGAGCTTGAGAGACAGGTCTTCGGGATCGGACGACTGGCGCATGGCCTCGTGGTACGAGATCGTGCCGTGGACCATGAGCGCCAGCAGCGAGTGGTTCATCGACTGCATCCGGTAGTAGCCGACCGAGGACTCGAGCTCCTCGTGGAGCCCGGTGGTCTCGCCCATCTCGATCATTTTAGCGATCCTGGGCGAGTTGCGCATGATCTCCAGAGCGGCGACGAGACCGTTGCCGTCCTGGCGCTCCACCAGCTTCATGGTGACCACCGCCTTGAGCACCTGCGCGAGCTGGCTGCGGATCTGCCCCTGCTGCTCCGAGGGAAAGGCGTCGAGGATGCGGTCGATGGTCTGCGGAGCGCTGTTGGTGTGCAGAGTCGAGAAGACCAGGTGGCCGGTCTCGGCCGCGGTGATCACGGTGCCGATCGTCTCCAGGTCGCGCATCTCGCCGACCATGATGACGTCGGGGTCCTGGCGCATGGCGTTGCGCAGGGCCTCCGAGAAGCTGGTGGTATCGGTTCCGACCTCGCGCTGGGAGATCGAGGCCACGTCGTCGGTGAACAGGAACTCCATCGGGTCTTCGATGGTGATCACGTGGACCGGCCGGCGCGTGGCGATGTACCGGATGATGGCCGCGAGCGTCGTCGACTTGCCGCTGCCGGTGGGGCCGGTGACCAGGACCAGGCCCATGGGCAGGTCTGCGAAGTCGAGCAGCACCGGCGGCAGGTCCAGGTCTTCGAGGCTCTTGATCTGGTACGGGATGCGGCGGAACGAGGCCGCGATGTTGCCCCGCTGCATGTAGATGTTGCCGCGAAAGCGGGCCAGGCCGCGGACGCCGTAGCCGATGTCGACGGAGAGCTTCTCCTCCAGCTTTGTCTTCTGGCGCGGCGTGAGGATGCCCATGAGCATCTCGTTGAGATCCTCGGGCTTGAGCGGCTCCGACTCCAATGGCAGGAGCTTCCCCGTAATACGGAGCAGGGGCGGACGGGTCGGCTTCAGATGAAGGTCCGACGCCCCCTTATCGGTCATGAACTTCAGGAGCCGGTCTAGATCCATTTGTTTCAATCGCTTTGAAGGCGCCGATCTTAATACAGAAAGGGCTCCCGCGATACCTCACCACTGGGAGCGCCGGCGTCCCGCCGGCTCCAACCAGGATTCAGAGGCTAGGGAGTGAAGTCCAGCTTGCGCGGGATCGCCCCTTCCAGCTCCAGGAGGAACTGCTTCATGGAAAGCCCGCCGGCATAGCCGGTGAGGGAGCCGTCGGATCCCAGGACTCGATGGCAGGGAATGATGACCCCGATGGGGTTGTCGTGGTTGGCCCGGCCCACGGCCCGCACCGCCGAAGGACGGCCGATGTTGCGGGCCTGCTGGCCGTAGGAGCGGGTCTCGCCGAAGGGGATGTCCCGGAGGGCCTGCCAGCACAGCCGCTGGAACTCGGTCCCGACCGGGTCCAGGGGGAGATCGAACTCGCGGCGCCGGCCGGCGAGGTAGTCGTCGAGCTGACGCCGGACCTCGGGGAGGGGGTCGGCGCCGGGATCGTTCTCCGCGTTGGGCCACCAGCGCAGGCGCGACCGCTCGGCGCCGTCACGGTCCGGAGAGTGCCCGAGCCAGGCCAGCTTGCCCTCCCGGGCCACGGCCAGGACCCAGCCGAGGGTGTCCTGGAAGAGATCGAAAGAGGCTACCGAGGTTGTCCCCATGCGTGCCTCATCATACCTCCTCGATCCTCCTTGATGCTCCACCTCGATACTAATACTTCCGCATGAGGCCGACGACCACTCCCTGGACCCGGACGTCCCGGGCGGGCACGCGGATCGGCTGCATGGTCGGATTGGCAGGCTGCAGGCGAACCAGGTTGCCCTCGGGGTAGAAGCGCTTCAGCGTGGCATCGTCGCCGACCAGGGCCACCACCATCTCCCCGGGCTCGGCCACATCGCGGCGCAGCACGATCACGAAGTCGCCGTCGTGGATCCCCTCCTCGATCATCGACTCGCCGACCACCCGCAGCACGTAGTGGTCTCCACCCCGGCTGCTCAGCAGGTGCCCGGGGACCGACACCCGCTCGTTGCCGGACAGGGCCTCGATGGGCCGGCCGGCCGCGATCCGCCCGAAAAAGGGGAGCTCGCGGTCGCTGCCCTCCCCGCCCGGGATGGCGCGGATCAGCTCGATGCCGCGCTTCTGGTTCCAGTCCCGGCGCAGGAAGCCCTTCTCCTGGAGCAGCTTTAGATGCTTGTACGCGGTCCCATAGGAGGAGAACCCGAACTTCTCGCAGATCTCCCGGTGCGTGGGGGCGATGCCGCGGTCCCGGCGGTACTCCTGAATGAACTCGAGAATCTGTTTCTGGCGTTCGGTCAGGTAGCTCATGGGCGGAAGTATAGGCGGTAACTCAGCGTAAGGCAAGAAGGGGAGAACAAATCGCGCTTTTCGCGTTCCTGGAGCCCGGTTCCAGGCCGCGTCCACGCTGGGGAGACGCTCCCCAACGTGGACGGATCGCGCAGCCGCAGGGGATGGCCTCATCCCCGAAGATTTTGCTCCGAAACCGCAGGGGATGGCCTCGTCCCCGGAGAATGCGCGCCGCCACGCGAGGGGATGACCCCATCCCCTGCCGTTGCGCCTCCCGCGCCGAGGGGACGACGCATCCCGCGCGGTGGCGAGACCCCACGCAGGAACGCGCGACGTGCGCCGATGTGCGCCAATGTGCGCGGAAGCAGCGAGTTGACACTCCTCGACGCCGCTCCATAGACTGGCTCAAACCTTGGACGGCACCGCGCGTGCATCCGGACACTAATCCATGACTCTGACCACTTCCGAGCCGACCCTCCGCCCGGGCCTGCCGATACCGTTCGAGAGGGCGACCCTCTCCAATGGCCTCAAGGTGATCCTGCACCCCGACCGGACCCTGCCGCTGGTGACCGTCAACCTCTGGTACCACGTCGGCTCCAAGAACGAGCGGCCCGGCCGCACCGGCTTCGCCCACCTGTTCGAGCACATGCTCTTCCAGGGCAGCGAGCACGTGCCCACCAACGACCACTTCCGCCACATCCAGCAGGTCGGCGGCGTGGCCAACGGCTCCACCTGGTACGACCGCACCAACTACTACGAGACCCTGCCGTCCCATCACCTGGATCTCGGCCTCTGGCTGGAGTCCGACCGCATGGGCTTCCTCCTGCCCGCGCTCACCAGCGAGACCCTGGAGACCCAGCGCGGCGTGGTCATGAACGAGCGCCGGCAGCGGATCGACAACCAGCCCTACGGCCTGGCCCACGAGCGGCTGCACGAGCTCCTCTTCCAGCCCGATCATCCGTACCACTGGCCGGTCATCGGCTACATGGAGGACATCGCCGCGGCCACCCTGGAGGAGGTGCGGCAGTTCTTCCGCACCTACTACGCGCCGAACAACGCGGTCCTCACCCTCGCGGGCGACCTGGACCCCGACAAGGCGCTGCGGCAGGTGGAGACCTGGTTCGGGGAGATCCCCGCGGGACCGCCCATCCCGCCGATCTCGCCGCTCGCCTCCCGCCCCGAGCCGCTGGGCGGCGAGCGCCGCGAGGTGATCGAGGACGACGTCAGCCTGCCGCGGGTCTACATGGCGTTCCGCGCCCCGTCCTGCGGCCATCGGGCCTGGTACGCGGCCGACCTGCTGGCCACGGCCATGGCCGGCGGCAAGTCCAGCCCGCTCTACAGCGACCTGGTCTACGACCGGCAGATCGCGCAGGACATCTCCGTCTGGGTCAGCCCCTTTGAAGAGGTGGGCACCTTCACCCTGGTCTCCACCGCGCGCCAGGGTGTGGACATCGGGACCCTGGAGAGGGCCGTGCTGGAGCACGTGGACCGCTTCAGCTCGTCGCCGCCCGACGCGGTCGACTTCGAGCGCGCCCGCAACCGCATGGTGACCGAGCTTTACAGCGGCCTCCAGAAGCTGGACAACCGGGCCGACCTGCTGTCCCAGTTCACGACCTACTTCGACGATCCCGGCGGCGTGGCCCGCGAGGCGGAGCGCTATCTCGAGGTCGAGGCCCGCGAGCTGAGCGAGTTCGCCGCCGCCTGGTGCGTCGAGTCCGAGCGAGCGGTGGTATCCGTCGTCCCTCGGAAGGCGAGCTGATGCCGGTCCGTACCGTCGACCGTACCGCGCCTCCCGCGCCTGGCGAGCTCCGGCCCTTCCGCTTCCCGCCCTTTCTCCACCGGCAGGTCCCGGGCGGGCCGGACATCTACGCGGCGCGCATGGAAGGCGTGCCGCTGGTCAGCCTGGAGCTGGTGAACCGCGCCGGAGCCGACCGCGATCCCGTGGGGCAGGCCGGCCTCGCCACCCTCACCGCCTCGGTGCTGGACGAGGGGACCGAGCGCCACGACTCGCTGCAGATCGCCGCCCGGGCCGAGCGCTTCGGCGGCTATCTCTACTCCGCCGCGGACTGGGACTCGGGCTTCATCGCGGTGGCCCTGCTGACGCGGCATCTCGCCGAGGGCATCGGCCTGATGGCGGAGATCGCCCTCGGCCCCACGTTCCCCGAGAAGGAGATCGAGCGTCTCCGCCGGCAGCGGCTCACCGAGCTGCTGCGGCGCGGCTCCGATCCGTCCTCCCAGGCGGACGACCGGCTGTCCGAAGTGATCTATGGCGGCAGCCCCTACGCCGCTCCCCTGATCGGCCGCGAGTCGAGCCTGGCGACCCTGGACCGGGACGCGCTCGTCTCGTTCTACCGGCGCCACTACACCCTCGCCGGGTCGGCGCTGATCGCCGTCGGCGACTTCGATCCGGAGGAGCTGATCCGGGACGTCGAGTCCGCCCTTCCCGTCCGCCCTGGCGAGGAGCCGCCGCCGGACCTGCCCGCGATCGGTACCGTGCCCCTGGACGGCATCGCGATCCACGTCGTGGACCGCCCCGGCGCCTCCCAGACCGAGCTGCGCCTGGGCCACGCCGGGGTGCCGCGCAAGCATCCCGACTTTCTGGCGCTGGCCGTCCTGAACACGCTGCTCGGAGGCAAGTTCACCAGCCGCATCAACTTGAACCTGCGGGAGCGGCATAGCTACACCTACGGCGCGTCGAGCCGGTTTTCCGCCCGGAAAGGTCCGGGACCGTTCGTGGTGGACGCGGCGGTAGCGACCGAGTCGGCGGGCGCGGCGGCGCGCGAGGTGCTCGGGGAGCTGAGGCGCATTCGCGAGGAGTTGGTGGAGCCGGAGGAGCTGAGCGAGACGCTGAGCTACATGATCGGGGTCTATCCCTACACGCTCCAGACGATCGGCGACGTGGCCAAGCGGCTGGAGATCCTGGCCGTCTTCGGGTTCCCCGACGACCACTACGTGCGCTACACGGAGCGCCTGTCGGCCATCACCCGCGAGCATCTCCTGGAAGCCGCCCGCCGGCACCTCCATCCAGAGCAGATCGCGATCGTGATGGTCGGCCCGGCCGACACCCTCGTGCCGCAGCTCGAGGATCTCGGAACGGTGACGGTCCACCGCCGGGAGCCGGCGGCGAATCCTAGTTCAGATTGACCGAGGCCTGCCCAGTCTCCGAGACCTGGATGTCCAGGGTGTGGGTCGAGCCGGCCGAGAAGTTGGCTGTGCGATTGGCGGGAACGGCGGCAATGCCCGTCGGAGCGACGTAGATCATGAATTCGTTGATCCCGCTGGGCACCGGTACCGAATCGTCGGCGCTGATCGCCTTTCCGCGCCGGCCCAGGCGACCGCGGCTGGCTCGGTAGGTCCTGCGGAAGACCTCCTCGCCGCTTTTCACCTCGCGAATCCAAACGGTCACCTCCGGCCTCTGCGCCTGGAACGAGATGTGGAGGCGAGCCTTCTCGACGGACGGCGCAGTGCCGGAGCTTTCTTCCTGGGGAGCCGGGCTCGGCGCTGACGGCGTGGGCGTCGCCGTGGCCACCTGCTCGCCGGGCTTGACGGGCTGCCGGCCGGGGTTCACCCGCGCCAGCCGCTGCTGCTCCAGGCGCGCCAGCTCCCGCTGGGCGTCTCCCCGGATCCGGTTCGCCTCAACATGGAGCGGATCAAGGGCGAGCACCAGGTCGGCGTTGACGATGGCTTCCTGGTAGCGGCTCTCCTGCAAGGCCGTCGCGGCAACGGTGAGGTAGGCCGCGATCTGCGCCTGGTTGGTATCGAGCCCACCCTGCTCCTCGGCAGCCTGGATGATGAGCCCGATGCGCTTCTTCTCGGGCTCCGGAGCGATTGCCTGGGCTTGCCGCAGGACCTGGACCGCCACCGGGTACTGGGACGCACGCATGTACTGCTCGCCCAGCCGGAGGAGGTTCGCGTAGCGGACGATCTGGGCGTTCTCCGTCGGCTCGACGGGGCGAACCGAATCCACCGACCAGGAGATGCCGAGCAGCAGGGCGGCGGCGGCCAGGATCGCGAACAGCGCGGCTCCCATGGCAGCCATGGCCAGCCGGCGGGGCGACTGGGGAGCTTTAGGCTTCTTCGGTGCCTGAGGCGCCGCCGCCGCCTCAGGCATGGGCCTTGGCGCGGGCGTTCCTGCCGCGGGGGTGACCATGCCGACCGGCCATGCCGGCGATGCCGGCGATGCCGCGGTGGTGGCGCCGGACCCCGGCGGAAGCGGCGGCAGGCCCGGCGATCCCGCCTCCACCCAGGCGGCGATGCTCAGGGTCTCGTTGAGATCGTCGCGGGAGGTCTCGGCCAGCACCCGCCGCAGGTCCTCCACCATGTCCTTGGCGCGCTGGTAGCGGCGGGCGGGATCCTTCTCCAGGGCGCGGTCGAGGATCCGCTCGATGCCCGGTGCCAGGTTCCGCGCGTACTCCTTGGGCGGCGTGAAGTGGTCGTAGACGATGCGGTGGCTGACCACCGTCAGGTTCTCGCCCTGGAACGGCTTGTGGCGGGTCAGCAGCTCGTAGAGCACGACGCCGAGGGCGAAGAGATCGGAGCGATGGTCGACCTCCTTGCCCTGGATCTGCTCGGGCGCCATGTAGTTGGGCGTGCCGAGGAGCTGCCCCTCCTGCGTCAGGTTCGAGGTGTCGAGCCGCGCGATCCCGAAGTCGGTGATCTTCACCTTGTTGTCGCCGGTGATCAGGAGGTTCGCCGGCTTGATGTCGCGGTGGATGACCCGGTGGGCGTGCGCGTAGTCCAGGGCCTCGGCCACCTGCGACACGATGTCCACCACCGCGCCCAGGCTGAGCGGCTGCTCGCTCTGGAGCACCGCCTTGAGGTTGGTCCCCCGCACGTACTCCATGGCGATGAAGGCCAGTCCCTCCTCCGTCTGCTCCACCACGTCGTGGATGGTGACGATGTTGGGGTGGCTCAGGATGCCGGCGCTCTGCGCCTCGCGCATGAAGCGGATGCGGAACTGCTCCAGCTCCTGGTCCTTGACCGAATAGCCGATGCGAAACGTCTTCAGGGCGACAAGACGGCCGATCAGCGGGTCCCGGGCAAGGTAGACCACGCCCATGGCGCCCTTGCCAATTTCGTCTACGACCTCATAGCGGCCGAGCTTGGGAGGTGTCAGCGGTAGCATGGTGTGTATCGAAGTCAGACGAATTCTAGGCCGCGGGCACCCCGCAGGTCAAACGCGGTCCAGGGTAAATCCTGGACATCCCGGGAGTTATGCCACGATACGGCGCGCGTTCGCCAGCCTATCCTACCGGTGGTATATTTACGCCTCCCTGGATCTCCTTCTTTCCTCGTAGGAGGCTCGAACGATGCAGGCCATGCAGGTAGACAGCCCGGACAGAATCCGCAACATTGCCGTTGCCGGACACCACGGCACCGGCAAGACAACGCTCGTCAGCGCCCTCTTGTACACAGGGGACGTGACCACCCGGCTCAACCGGGTGGAGGACGGCAACACGGTCACCGACTTCGATCCCGAGGAGGCGGAGCGCGGCATCTCGATCGGCCTCGCGCCCTGCTTCGTGCCCTGGAAGCAGCACAAGATCAACCTGATCGACTGCCCGGGGTACGGCATCTTCTTCACCGAGGCCAAGCAGGGGCTGCGCGCCGCCGACGCGGTGCTGCTCTGCATCAACCCCGTGGCCGGAGTGGAGGTCGACACCGAGCGGGTGTGGAGGTACGCCGAGGAGATCGAGCTACCGGTAATGATCCACCTGGCCAAGATGGATCGCGAGCGGGCCGACTTCGAGCGCGCCCTGGAAGGGCTGCACAAGACCCTCGGGCGCCTGGTGGTTCCCGTCCAGATCCCGATCGGCAGCGAGCATGGCTTCGAGGGGGTCGTCGACCTGGTCTACCAGAAGGCGTACCGCTTCACCCGCGACGGCAACGGCAAGGCCGAGCCCACCGCGCTCGCCGATATCCCCGCTGCCTTGGCAGGGGAGGTCGAGACCCATCGCAACCGGCTCCTCGAAGCCGTGGCCGAGACCGACGACAGGTGGATGGAGGAGTTCTTCGAGACCGGCAGCCTCACGCAGGAAGACCTGGAGACCGGCCTGCGCCGCGCCGTCTCCCGCCGCCAGATCTTCCCGCTGACCCTCTCGGCCGGCGGCCACGGCATCGGCTCCTCGGCGCTGCTCGACAGCTTCATCGAGATGCTCCCCTCGCCTGCCGACCGCGGACCCTTCCCTGCCCACGCGCTGGGTGGCGAGGCCCTCGAGCTCATGGCCGACCCGGCCGGGCCGCTGGCGATCCTGGTCTTCAAGACCTTCTCCGACCCGTTCACCGGCAAGATCTCACTGCTGCGCGTGGTGTCCGGCACCCTGCCCACGGACACCGCGGAGTACAACAGCCGCGCCGAGGAGATGGAGAAGATGGGGCACCTGTTGGCGCTCCAGGGCAAGCAGAACGCGCACGTGCCCAGGCTGATCGCCGGCGACATCGGCGGCGTGGCCAAGCTCAAGCTCACGACCACGGGCGACACCCTCTGCGGCAGAAGCCAGCCGGTCAAGATCGACTGGATCACCGTGCCCGAGCCGGCCATGTCCTTCGCCGTGGAGCCCAAGTCCAAGGGCGACGAGGAGAAGATCGGCGAAGCGATCCACCGACTCATGGATGAGGACCTGACCCTCGTGGCGGGCCGCGACCCCGACACCCACGAGCACCTGCTCTCCGGCACCGGCCAGCGCCACATCGAGATCGCCGTGGCCAAGCTGAAGCGGCGCTACCATGTGGAGGTCGTCCTCCATCCGCCCAAGGTCCCCTACCGCGAGACCATCCTGAAGCCCGCGGACGGCCACGGCCGTCACAAGAAGCAGTGCGGCGGCCGCGGCCCGTTCGCCGACTGCAAGATCAAGAGCGTGCCTTGGTGCCGGGGCGAGGACTTCGCGGTCGCGGGCGGGAGCTGGGGCGGCG
>JANOCF010000140.1:0-15766 GCA_031412055.1 Holophagales bacterium
GCGGCGATCCCCAGCATCTCGTTGCGCGACTCGGGCAGGCGGCTCGGGGAGGGGAGGCCGGAAACGGGGGACGCGGAGCCGTACGCGGGATCGGCGAACCCGAGCAACAGGCTGTCGCCGCTCGCCGCGGGAGCGATGTCCGTGTCCCCACTACCTCCGAGCTGGGCCAGGACGCTGGCCGAAGGGATGTAGGTCACCGACCTCTCCCGGATGAGATAGGGCAGGTCCTCGTACGGCCTTTTGCCGGCGGCGGGCGGCGCAGTCAGGAGAGCCTCGAAGCTGAGCAGTAGCAGCGGGCCGTCCGGCGAGACGATGAGGCGCGGCCTGTCCCGGAGGACGGACTCGGCGGGGGCGATCAGCTCTTCGTAGAGCTTCCGGGCCTCGGCGAGGTAGCGTCCGTACTGGCGCCGGCTGGGATCCTGCAGGGCCTGCCGCAGGGCGCCGACCGACTCGGCGAGATCAGCGGCCTTGGGTAGCCGGTACCCTCCTTCCAGGCCGTTGCGCGTCACGACGAAGAGGTACGAGGCCTCCTTGCCGACGGCGTACTCCAGCAGGGCGCTGCGGTCGTCGAGGAGCTCCTGGATGCGCTCCGGCGCCAGCGGGGTGGGGTTGCGGAAGGCAGCGTAGCGGGGGTGCTCGCGCTGGATCTGCCACTCGATCTGCTCCCGATCCTCCTCGGCCCGCTCCAGCTCCGCCTCGATCCGCGGCGCTTTGCGCCCGCCCAGCGAAAGGTCCTCCAGGAGTTGGCTCTGGAGCAGGGAGATCCGGTCGCCGACCTTCTTCTCCTTCTCTTTCAGCTCCCGGCCGATGCCCTGCCGCACGTCGATTCGCCCTTCCGCGAGCAGGTCGAGGAGGCCGCGCGCCCGTCCGCTCTCGCTGGCCGCGAGGGCGGACGCGAGGTGGCCGCCGCCCGGGTCGCGCTCGTGCATCCGCATCCGGAGGTCGAGATAGAAGTCGTAGTACTCGCGCCGGGAGGCGAAGAACGACACCCTCTGCCGCTGGCTGGCCACCTTCGGCCGGACCGATTCGACGATGCGCAGGGCGTCTTCCATGGCCGTGGCGGCGACCGCGAGATTGCCGCGGTCCCGTTCCAGGCGGGCGACCGCGGACTGGGCGGTGGCCTCGGCCATCAGGGTTTTGCGGCGCCGGCTCAGGTCGACCGCCTGGTAGAAGAGATCCGCGGCCCGCTCCGGCTGTGAGATGGCCTGGTAGGCACGGCCCAGGTCGGTGAGCGAGTTGATCTCGCCGAGGGAGTTGCCGGTCTCGCGATAGAGCGCGACCGACCTTTCCAGGGTTGCGATGGCCTCCCGGGGAGCTCCGAGCGCCAGGTGCGACCGGCCCATGCCCTGGAGCGCCAGCGCCTGGGTGTAGCGGTCCTTCAGCATGACGCTGATCTCGTAGGCCTGTTTGTAGTGGTCCAGCGCCACCTGCGGCTCCTCGCGCCCGTCGTAAACCCAGCCGATGTCGCGTAGCGCGTAGGCCTCCCAGAGGGTGTTGCCCGTCTCCCGGTGGCGGCGCAGCGCCTCGGTGTACGAGGCGAGCGCGCGGTCGGCCTCCCCGAGATAGAGATAGGCCGCTCCGAGGTAGGAGAGCACCTTGCCCTCCTGGTTGCGGTTACCCTGGAGGCGGTGGATGCGCAGCGCTTCGGTGTAGCTCTCCAGGGCCTCCTGCAGCTCGCCCTGGCGCAGGTGGATGCCCGCCACGTTCTGGAGGACATTGGCCTCGGTGTCGCGGTTTCCGGTCGAGCGGCTGATCTCCAGGGCCTGTCCGTACATGGCCAGCGCCTTGTCACCCTCGCCGCGGTCGCGGTAGAGGGTGGCGAGGCCGTTGAGAATCGCGGGCTGGTCAACGAGGTTGTCCGCCTCGCGCTGGAGGTCCAGGGCTCGGGTCATCGAGGCGAGGGAGGCGTCCACCTCGCCGATCTCGTACTGGGCGGTCCCCAGGCTGTAGAAGGAGTTGGCCAACTCCTGTGAATCGCCCAGCGACTCCCAGATCCCGATGGCGGCGCGAAAGTTCTCGATCGCCTTGTCGTTCTCCCCGAACTGGTTGTGCGCCACGCCCAGGTTGTTCCGCGCCCGTGCCTCTCCCTGCCGGTCGCCAGTCTCCTGGGCCAAGGCGATCGCGCGCTCGTACAGGATGCGCGCCGTCTCCGTGCTTCCGAGGCTCCGGTGGACGATGCCGAGCTGGTTCAGCGCGTCGATCTGCCGGGGAAGGTCGCCTGCGGCCTGCCAGTGAACGATCGCCTCTTCCAGCTTGGGGATGGCTTGGCGCTTCTGCTCCGCGTCCCCGCGCGCGAGGTGGTTGGCTGCGGACTCGGCCTGCTCCGCCGCCACCCGCTCGCGGTCTCCCGGGACCGAGGGCCGCAGCCCTTCCAGGGTCACTGTGTAGTGGCCGGCTTCGGCCGGCTGGTGCGCAGCCACGACCAGCCGGAAGTCGCCTCCGTCCGCGGCGATCCAGGACAGCAGCTCCACCTCCTTGCGGCCACCCGGGCCGTCCGCCGCCGCGATCTCCTCTCCGGAGGGAGCCAGGAGCCGCACCGCCACGTCCATCTTGTCCTGGTCCACGGTCACTCGGGCATAGTCGCCCGTCAGGACCGCGATCCGGTACTCGTGGCTCTCACCGGGAGCGAGCTTCCGTTCCTGGGCGATACCCTTTTCGAGGCGAGGCGGTCCGGCAGGCGCTCCGGCAGGCATCG
This sequence comes from Holophagales bacterium, assembly GCA_031412055.1. Classification (GTDB taxonomy): domain Bacteria; phylum Acidobacteriota; class Thermoanaerobaculia; order Multivoradales; family UBA5704; genus DATMER01. Next base: position 2,696 of record JANOCF010000140.1, read on the forward strand.
GGGCGAGACTCGGCGTTGAAGGCGGTGAGGAACACGCCAGGAACAGCGTTCCGAGAAGGGCACCCAATCGGGCCAGGGCATGGCTGCCAGTAGGGAGCAAAGTAGGAAGGGTTCGAGCGGAAAGGGTCATAACGACCTGGTTTCGCCTCTCGTTTCTTCCAGTGTACCCCAGGAGCAGGGAAGGATAGGATTGTATCGATGGCCGATGATCGCGAGGTGGTCGCGAAGTTCCTGCGGGGAGATCCGGAAACGATCTCCACCGTGGACGGCTGGATCGAGCGGGCCGCCTGGCCCTACCAGCGCCGTCTCGCCCACCGGTGGGACGACGTCCTCCAGGATGTCCGCCTGGAGGTGACCCGTCTCCTGGGCGACGGCAAGTTCCGCGGCGAGTCGAGCCTCCGCACCTACCTCTGGCGGGTGGTCAGCCACACCTGCCTCGACCAGATCCGCTCGCAGACCAAGTGGCAGTGGGCCGACCTGGAGACCCTGGACCAGGAGGACGGCCGTGCCATCGGCCCGCCGCGCCCCGTCGCGGCGGACGCTCACGCCGAGCGCGACCTCCTCATGCGGGTCCTGGACCGCGCCTCCCAGGAGTGCCGCGAGCTGTGGAAGATGCTGCTTCTCGGCCTCTCCTACCGCGAGATGAGCCTGCGCCTCGAAGTGGCCGAAGGGACGCTGCGGGTGCGCGTGCTGCGCTGCCGCGAAAGGGCGGTGGCGCTGCGCGAGGAGCTGCTGGGGATCGGCAAGGTGGACAGTGGACGTAACAAAATGGTTACACGGTCGCCCAGAAGGAGTGGAGAGGCGACCAACCCATGAACTGTGAAACTGCAATCGAGCTCTTGCCCTGGTACCTGAACGGGACCCTGGAAGAACAGGAGCAGAGGGATGTCCGAGAGCACCTGGCCGGGTGCGAACGCTGCCGCCAGGCCCTGGCGGAGACCCGGTTGGCGTGGCGGATCTACGACCAGCATCTTCCGACCGAGGCCCTGGTAGCGCTCGCGTGGGGGGAAAAGCCCGAGGGGCAGGATCCCTCGGTCGTGGAGCGGCACCTCCAGAGCTGCCCCCAATGCTCTGCCGAGCTGGAGCTGGTCCGCACCAGCCGCGCCCTGGAGGAGGAGGACGGCGGCCGCGTCGCCCTCTTTCCTGGTGCCCGGCGGACGACCGAGACCTCCGCCCGCCCGGTGCGCTCGGGAGGATGGCGCTCTGCCGCTCTCGCCGCCGGTCTGGCCGGCATGGTCGCGGCCGGAGGCTGGCTCTGGAGCGCCAACCAGGTCCAGACGCTGGAGGATCGCCTCGCCGCGTCGGCGGAGACAGGCCGGCCTGCCGTGCCCATTCCCGAACCGGTACCGCCCACGCCCGATCCGTCGGTTGCCGGGAGCCCTGACGCGAACCGCGTGGCCGAGATGGAAGCCGAGATGGAGACGCTGCGCCAGCAGGAGGAGCGGATGCGGGAGCAGCTCGACCGGCTTGCCGCCAGTACTGCATCCAGTACTGCCTCCAGTACTGCCGGTCCGCAGATCAACACCCCGATCATCGGCCTGCAGCCGATGGGCGACGTGGTCCGTGGCGGATCCGGGGATGCCGAGGAGGTGCCGGGCGGCGGCTACGCCAGCCTGATGCTCACGCCGAGCCACCGGGAGACCCACCAGGACCATCGCATCGAGGTCGTGGACGAAGCCGGCAAGGTCGTCTGGAGCGCCGAAGGCCTCCGCCGCAGCCCGGAGGGAGACTTCTCCTTCACCCTGCCGCCGGGTGCCCTGAGGCCGGGCGCCTACACGATCCGCGTCTCCGCCCGGGAGGACGGCAAGCGGGTCGAGCTGGAGAGCTACGGGATCCGGGTGAGGTAGGCGGGTTCGGCGTCATCTTCCGGTTGTACGGCCGCCGTCCCCCATCTGGTTTGCAAACCACTTCTTGGGCCGCAGGACCTTCCAGTCGCGCTGGTCGCCGTCCAACTCTATCCCCACGTCCCAGCGGCCATAGCTGGCGTAGAGGATCCCCTGCCTGGGAGCGCCGCCGAAGCGCAGCCGCCCCTGGATCTTCGCGGGTCCGCCCTCGATCGCCATCCGGTCCAGGGTCACGGCGCCGTCCCCCACCGTCAGGTCGGCCACGGCTCCGATTCCCTTCACGTCCAGGAGCTTGTCGACCCAGTTGAGGAGCCGGTTGCGGCGCTCGGGGGCCATGAAGGCCATGAGCGGACGGGGGTCGGAGATCGTGCTCTCCACCCGGGCGCGGAGAAAGACGGGGGCTCCGGGCTCGATCACCGCGTGGTCCAGGTGGGCGCGAGCCCACCAGTCACTCGCCGGGCCGCTCGTGCCGGCGAACCGCACCCCGGTCAGGTCCAGCTTGCTCCCGGACACGTCGAAGCTCTTCCCCCGGAAATCGGCCTTCCGCAACAGGGTCCGCATGGCGATGTTTCCGCGCAGCGGGCGGCCCTCGAAGCGGGCGGACACGCCGCGGGCGTCGAGGCTCATGTCGCCCGTGCCGGTCCAGTCCGGGGCGCTGGCGCGGAAGTTGGCGCTCATCCGGCCCGAGCCGCCGGTCAGCGCCAGGCCCGAGTTGCGGGGCAGGTAGGCGTTGTAGAAGGAGAAGTCCGGCACCTCGGCGTGCGGGAGCTCCAGGTCGAACCGCCGGGGGGAGAAGAGGTCGAGCTTCATCAAGGTGGGCTCGCCGCTCACCACCCGGATCGCCAGGTTGCGTCCGCGGACGTGGGCGGTGCGGTATCCCTTGCGCGCCACCTGGAACTCGTCGAAGGAGAGGAGGATTCGCGCGCCGGTCGCCTTCTTCTCTCCTTCGCCCTCCGACACTACCTCCCAGACGACCTGTCCCGGCCCTTCGGCCCGGTAGTCCAGCGTGGAGGCCGCGAGCCGCTCCGGCTTGGCCTCCATCCGGCTGCCGGGGAGGATCCGGCCGCGCCGCAGCCGCAGATCGGCGGCGATCCGGCCGTTGGCGATCTCGAGGTCGAGCCAGCCGGTCTTCCTCAGGAACCCCTCCAGGAAGTCGAGGCTGTGCATCTCTCCCCGGATCTCGGCCCGGCCGCTCACGAAGCGCAGAGAGTTCCACCCGCGGTGCTCGCGCGGGGAGTAGGGAGAGATCTCGCCGTCGATCCGGCCGGTCGCGTCGGCCAGGATGGGCTGTGAGTTCGCGCCCTTTCCCAGGGCGAGCGTGCCCGACGTGATCTGAATGCGGGTGGGATCGACCAGCAGCCGGCGCCAGACCTTCATGTCGAAGCCGCTCGCGATCCGGGCGGCGCCGGCGAAGCGGATCTCGTCGATCCAGATCTCCCGCACGTCGTCCAGGTCCACCTGGGCGAGGCGGATGCGCCAGGGATCGCGGGCCGGACCGTTCGGCTTGCGAGCCGGGGGGTAGATCTTTTCGGGCGGCCGGAGCGGCGGGTTTTCGAGCCCAGGGATCGCCGGCTGGAGCTCCGGACGCGGCTTGCGCCCCCAGCGCGGCACGTCCACCCGGCGGCGCAGCCGGTAGGAGACGCCGCGGCCGTTCAGCCCCTCGATGATCAGCTCCCGGTTGCGCAGCTCGAACAGGCGGATGTGGAAGGTGCCGCTGTCCATGGAAGCCCACCACTGGGTGGTGCTGGTCTGGTTGCGGATGCGGAAGTCGCGGACATGAATGGTGCCGGGCCAGAGCGTCCACGCGGCGCTGGTCTCGATGAGCAGGCGCTCGGGCCGGCGGTTGAGCCGGCTGTGGAGGTCGCCCGAGCGCAGGTACAGGTTGCCCGCGACCAGGTAGAGCGGATAGAGGGCAATCAGGGCCAGGATCCCGGCCAGGAGCAAGCGGATCGCAAATTTTTTCATGGTTTTGAGGACATACAGCCGTCCGGTGAGGCACGTTCTTTGCGAGACTCGTGCCGTCATGAGAATTTTGAGGGAAAACGAGATCGTCATCGACCAGCCCGCCAGCGAGGCGTCGGCCCTGCTGGCCATCGAGAGCCGCGCGGTGCTGGAGGCGCACGGCTGGGAGATGGGCTTCTGGACCTGCTCCGACGAGGAGCCGATCGAGAGATCGCTGCACGCGCTGGGCAAGGGGCGCAACGGCTGGGAGCTGGTGCATCCGGGCAAGATCCGGAGCGATCCGAAGGTGACGACCGAGGACGCGGAGGCCATGGCCCGCACGGGTCCGTGGGTGTACATCTTCGGCTCGCATTTCGGCACCAAGTCCGGCCCGCTGGAGCCGGCGCGGCACTTCATCGCCCGCTTCCGGGAGGACCGCCTGCAGGGCCGGCTGGACGAGGCGCACCTGGACATCGAGATCGCCCGCGGCCGGTTCAAGCTCCATCGCCTGCTCAACGACGCCCTGAAGGAGAGCGGCCTGGAGCTGCTGGAGCCCGGCGACGAGGAGCGGCGCTGCATCCGGGAGACCCGGAAGCGGGGGCGGAAGAAGGGAAAGCGGTGGACCGGGCGCGTCCTCAGGAACGACTGGCCGATCGACATGGAGGGCGCGGCGTTTCGCGGCACGGGCGCTCTTCTCTTCGGATTGCGCTACCCGGTGACTCGGGACGGGCATCCGATCCTGGTCGAGATCGAGGGGATCGAGCGGCTGTTCCGGGACCCGGCGGACGATCCCGCGGTGCGCCAGCTCTGGGTGCTGGAGGGAGTCGGGAGCGCGCGCGAGCCGCGGGGTATTCGGGCTCTGGAGGAGGACGGCGGCGGCGACTCCTTCATCGCGGTCACGGGAAGCCTGGACAGCACCCCGGAGGAGAGCGCGATCCTGCACGACCACCCGGAGGGTGAAAAGGCGGAGTCGTGCCTGCACCGCTTCACCCTGCCTGCCGCTCCGCCGCGCTGGCTCGGGGTGGAGTCCGAGCGGATGCAGGACCTGGCGTCCGAGACCAGGGCCGAAGGCATCGCCGCCGATACCCGGGGTCATCTCTGGTATGTCATGGACGACGACCGCATCCGGCTGAAGCGGGTGCGCCAGTCCTAGCCCAGCTCCAGGACCCCAAACCGCGCCGGCTTGTGGAAATCGGCAGGATCGGTGAGCGTCGGAGACCAGCAGGAGTACTCCGGCGAGCCGTCCCGCGGGCGCTCGACGCGGTAGAAGTTGGCCCGCCAGATCCGCCCCGGCTCCAGAGGGATCGACAGCTCCGCCCACCAGTCCTGCCGCGCCTTGCCGCGCCCCGCTTCCCAGCGCAAACCCGGGCAGTCCCAGGCCACGTCCGCCGTCATATCCGCCCGCAGCGAGGTGGGGTTGTGGATCCTGGCGTCGAAGAGCACGCCCAGCGGGCTCACCTCGATCTCGGCGTAATCGATCGGGTCGTCCTCGCCCGCGGCCAGGAAGACCTCGACGACCTCCTCCTGCCAGAGCGGCTCGTCACGTTTCCGGAACGTTCCCCAGGCGTCCCGGTCCTCACAGTCGAAGCGGACGTGCAGCGTCCCATCATCCCAGCAGAGTCGCACGGTCGTCGCCTGCTCGGGCTTGCCGCTGCCGTCCGCGAGGACCAGGGGCGCAAGCGGAGGAATCTCATCCCAGCTCAAGGGTGAGGGACGGCGGCGGACGGTCGAGCGGGCGATCGGGGGCATGGCGGGCATGGCGTGCTCTATACGATAGACTCCGATCCACCCATGGCGAAGCCCTTTCTCTCCGACGAGGCCAAACAAGCTCTTACCGGCGCCGTGCGCGAGGTGGAGTCCACGACCAGCGCCGAGCTGGTCGTGGCGGTCCGCGCGCGCTCCGGCTCCTATCTGCATGCCGATCTGATCGCGGGCATCCTCGCCGGCCTCGCCGCTCTCGCGTTTCTTCTCTTCTCCCGCTGGGAGTTCAGCCTCGCCTGGTTCTTGATCGACCCGGTCGTCGCCGGCCTCCTGGGCGGACTGGCCGCGTCGAGGCTCCCGCGGGTGCGGAGGGTTCTCACTCCGCGGGCCGGCCGCCGCCAGCGGATCGAGACCGCGGCCCGCTCCACGTTCGTCGAGAAGCGCGCTCACGGCACCCTGGGGCGGACCGGCATCCTCCTCTACGTCTCCGTGCTGGAGCGGGAGGCTGCCATCGTCGCCGACCTTGGGTTGGAGACCCTGGCCGCCACCGAGTCGTGGCAGCGCGCCGTGGCCGCCATCGAAGAAGGGGTGCGCCAGAAGGAGGACGGCGTCCGCATCGCGGAGCGCGTCCGAAGCCTGGCCGCCATCCTTGCCCCAGCCTTTCCCCGGGCGGCCGACGACGTGGACGAGCTGGCCAACGAGGTGTGCGGGTGAAGAGGTGGCAGGCCGCTTGGCAGGCCGCTTGGCAGGCGGTACTGCTGGTTCTGCTCCTCCTGCTGGTTCCGGCGCTGGCGGTCGCCCGGCCCGGCGGCGGTGAAGGCTACTCGGGCGGCGGCGACGGCGGGGGAGATGGCGGCGGCGCGGGCGAGCTGGTCTTCTTCCTGCTCCGTCTGTGGCTCGAGTTCGTCATCCGCTACCCGGCCATCGGCATCCCCATGACGATCGTCGGCATCCTGGTGTTCCTGGCGTGGAAGCGCAAGAGGGGCAAGGCCGGCTCCCAGAACTGGGACCTCGTGCCGCAGCACGTAGCTCCGCCGCAGCGCCCGCCCAGCGTCGACCTCGACGCCATCCGGCAGGTCGATCCCGAGTTCTCGGCGGTGCTGTTCGAGGACTTCACCTACGCCCTGTACGCCCGGGCGCACCAGGCGCGGTCCGACCGCCGGGCCTTGGACTCTCTGGCTCCTTACCTGAGCCCGCCGGCTCGCGAGCATCTCCTGCAGCGTCCCCCGGCGGGCGTGCCGGTGACGAGCGTCGTGGTCGGCGCCACGCGGGTCGTCCGCCTCCTGGTTCCCCCCGAAGGAGGGCAGACCGCCGCTTGGGTGCAGGTCGTCCTGGAGATCGAGGCCAACCTGACTTTAGGCGGGGATCGTGCCCAGTACGTGCGGGAGCGCTGGAGCCTGGTGCGCGGCGCCGCCGTCCGCAGCAAGCCGCCCGAGCTGATCAAGACCTTCAAGTGCCCGAACTGCGGCGCCCCCTTCGACCCGGCCGGAGCCGCGGCGGGCGACCGCTGCGGGTTCTGCGGCGAGGTGGTCTCCGGCGGCCGGTTCGACTGGACCGTGCAGGCCATCGACCTGCTCAAGGTCGAGGCCCGGCCGCCGGCCCTGACCAGCTCCGTGCAGGAGGCCGGAACCTCCTTTCCCACGGTCCTCCACCCGGCCCTGGCCGTCCGCCGCGCCGAGCTCCTGCGGGACGATCCGGCCACCACCGACGAGGCGCTCGCCGCCCGCCTGCAACTGATCTACGACCAGCTCAACGCCTCGTGGACCGCCCTCGACCTCGTGCCGGTCCGCCCGCACGTCTCCGACGGCCTCTTCGACTACCTCCAGTACTGGATCGCGGCCTACCAGCGGGAGGGTCTGCGCAACGTCCTCGAAGGCATGCGGATGAACAAGTGGGTCATCGCCAAGGTCGTGCGCGACGCCCACTACGACTCCGTCACCTTCCGGATCTGGGGCAGCGGGCGCGACTCCACCGTCCGGCAGGCGGACAACCAGGTCGTCTCCGGCGATCCGAAGCGGGACCGCCTCTACTCCGAATACTGGACCCTGATCCGCGGCGCCGGGGTGAAGGGCGTCCCGCACACCGACCGCAACTGCCCCAACTGCGGCGCGTCGCTCGACCAGGTGAACATGGCCGGCGAGTGCGGCTACTGCGGCGCCAAGATCACTAGCGGCCGCTTCGACTGGGTCCTCTCCAAGATCGAGCAGGACGACTCCTACACGGGATAAGAGACGCGTTCGCGCTGGGGAACGTCTCCCCAACGCGTGGCGAGGCGCATTCTTCGGGGATCGGGCCATTTCCTGTGGGGATGGGGTCATCCCCTGTCATTTTGCGGCGCGCGCTCAGGGGACGGGATCATTTCCTGCGGTTGCGCGACGCGCGCTCAGGGGACGAGGCCATCCCCTGTCGTTGCATGACGTACGCGCAGGGGATGAGGCCATCCCCTGCGGCTGGGCGTCCCGCGCTCCGGCTGGCTGTGCCAGCCGCATGTGCGTCAGTAGGGGAGAAGGATGCCGAGCAGCTCGTTGCGCTCCTTGGGCGTGAGGAAGGCCGCGGCCACCGCGTTCTCCTGCATCTTCTGCAGGTCGTCGCCGGTGAGGCCCAGCTCCTCCCGGACCACCCGGTACTCGTGAGCGAGATCGATGCCGCTGATGCTCGGGTCGTCGGTGTTCAGGGTGACGGCGAGACCCCGTTCGAGCAGCGCCGGCAGCGGATGGGAGCGGAGATCGGGCACGGTGCTCGTGTGGACGTTGCTGGTCGGGCACACCTCAAGAGGGATGCCGCGCTCGGCCAGCAGGTCCATCACCCCGGGGTCTTCGATCGCCCGGATGCCGTGGCCGATGCGCTCCGCGCCCAGGCCGAGCACCGCCTGCCGGACGCTCTCCGCCCCGGCCGCCTCGCCCGCGTGGGCGATGACGTGGAGCCCGGCCTCCCGAGCCTTGCGGAAGTGGTCGACGAACAGCTCTCCGGGGAAGCGCGCCTCGTCCCCGGCCAGGTCGAGCGCCACGATCCCGCGCTCGCGGCAGCGGATGGCCGCCTCCAGCTCGGTCCAGCCCGCCTCCGGGCCGTAGTGGCGCGAGATGATGCCGATGAGCTTCGCTTTGACGGGCAGGGCGGCCGCCTCTTCCAGGGCGTCGCACGCGGCCTCGGCCACGCCGAAGGTGTCGAGGTTGTGGTACTCGGCCATGAAGCGGGGGCTGAAGCGCAGCTCGATGTAGTCGATCTCCTCGCGGACCGCGTCCTCCAGGTTCTCCCAGACGATCCGCCGGACGGCGTCGTAGTCGACCATCACCCGCCGCAGCATCTCGAACTTGGCGATGAAGTCCATGAGGCTCGGCTCGCGGCCGTCGACCTGATCGACCTGGACATGGGGACGGATCCCTTCCAGGGTCCAGGCCGGGAGGTCGACGCCGTGCTTTCGGCCGAGATCGAGGACGGTTTCGAGGCGGACGTTGCCGTCCAGGTGGCGGTGCAGCTCGACGAGGGGATAGCCGTTGCGCATGGGCGGGGATGTTATCTCACCCCTTGCACTCCGCACCCGAGCACTTCCGCAAAACCGCCAGCCGCCGGGCCAGGTCGGCCCGCACCGTGGCGACACCCTTGCCCTTGTGCCGGCTCCGGAGCTGGAGCGGATCGGCCGCGAGGTCGTACAGCTCCCGGCCGCCGTTGCGGTACTCGATCCACATCCAGCGCGAGGTGCGGACCGCCTCGAAGGCGGGCCGGGCCGAGTTGCGGCTCACCGTCTCCACGAGCACCGCCCGGTCCTGCGCCAGGGCCGGGTCGAGGGCGAGCGGAAGAAGATTGCGGCCGTCCATAATCCGCCGGGCGCGGATTCCAGTCAAAGCCACGATCGTCGGCGCGAGGTCGACGTTCGAGACCGGCTGCCGGGCCGTGGCTCCCGCCGGGAAACCGCCGCCGCGGATGATCAAGGGCACGTGGATCGCCTCCTCGTAGGGCATCAGCTTGCCGTCCAGGATCCGGTGCTGGCCGTGGAAGAAGCCGTTGTCCGAGGTGAAGACGATCACCGTGTCGTCGAGCCGTCCGGTCTCCTCCAGGGCCGTGACCAGGCGCTCGACCAGGTCGTCGATCGCGAGGAGCGCTTCGAGCTGCGCGCGGTAGGTGCGCAGGATCAGCTCCTTGCGCGCCGGGCTCAAGCGGGGGAGACGGCGGATGTGGTTGGGCTTGTCGGCGACGTCCGCCTCGTCGAAGGAGGCTCCGGCCGGCAGCGGCTCCCTGGCGAAGCGTCCCAGGTGGCGCGGCGCCGGACGCGGCGGCGTGCCCTTGCCCGCCTCGTCGCTGCGCTCCAGGTGCGGACCGACCGGCGCCACGCTGAGGAAGAACGGCTTGCCCGAGCGGCTCATGTCCCGGATCAGCTCCTCGGCCCTGGCCGCCAGCACGTCCGTCTGGTAGTCCTCCTCGGACTCGCCGTAGCGGACCGGCCTGCCGTCGTCGATCACCGTGTAGCCGTACATCAGGTAGGTCGTGGGGTCGGACAGCCCGAACCAGTGCGACCAGCCGGGCGGCACCTCCGGGCCGGTGTACAGGTTGAGGTACTTGCCCACGTGGGCCGTCTCGTAGCCGGCCTCCTGCAGCCAGACCGGCAGCGTGTTCGAGTGGTCGAGCCGGGGATAGCCGCCGTCCGGCGCCTGGTTGCCGAGCACCCGGTGGTTGTGGGCGTACTGGCCGGTGAGGATCGTGGCCCGGGACGGGCAGCAGGTCGGGAACGAGACGAAGGCGCTCGCGAACGTGGTCCCCTGTCCGGCCAGGAGCTGCCGGGTCTTCGGGAGGACCCGCATGGACTCGAAGGTCTGGTCGTCGGTCAGGATCAAGAGGACGTTGGGCTGGTCTGCTGCGGTGGCCTGGAGAGGCAACAGGAGAACGGCAAGGAGGAACCACAGGCGTCGCATGGAGAGGATGCTAGCAGAGGGGGACAGCAGTGCTGGTAAAGTAGGCAGTCCCGAAGGGGAACGCCCACCATGGAGAAACTCGAAAAGCCGCCCAAGGAGATCGTCAAGAAGCAGCGCCGCGTCGCGGAGAAGCTGCGCCTCGACAAGATTCAGCGCCACATCTTCCTCTGCTGCGACCCGACCAAGGCCAAGTGCGCCAGCCGCAGGGAGACGATCCGCTCCTGGAAGTATCTCCAGAAGCGGCTCAAGGAGCTCGGTCTGGCCAGGAAGGGCGGCGTCTACGCCAGCAAGGCCAACTGCCTGGACCTCTGCACGGGCGGTCCCATCGCCGTCATCTACCCCGAGGGGGTCTGGTACGGCCACTGCGAGCCGCCGGTCCTGGAGCGCATCCTCCAGGAGCACCTGATCGGCGGCAAGATCGTGCGCGAGTTCCGCATCCTCGAGCGTCCCCTCCCCGAACGTCCCCTGACCCAGGAAGAGATCGACGAAGAGCTCTGAGACCCATGAAGCGATTCGCGTGCGTCCTCATGCTCGTTCTGACGGCGGGCTGCGCCACCCGGGGAGCCCAATCCCCGGCGTCTGCCGCCCGGGGCGAGCGCACTGCCGTGCTCATCACCCTCAACGACGTCTACCGCATCGAGGGTCTGGAGGATGGCCGGGTCGGCGGCCTGGCCCGCGTCCGCTCCCTGCGCAAGGAGCTGGAGCGCGACCATCCCGACCTGCTCGTCCTCCACGGCGGCGACTTCCTCTTCCCGTCGTTCGCGAGCCGGATGTTCAATGGCGAGCAGATGGTCGCGGTGCTCAACACCCTGGACGGTGTCGCCGACGGTGCCACCGCGTTCGACGAGCGGATGCTCGCGGTCTTCGGCAACCACGAGCTTGAGAAGACGAAGCTCGCGGACGCGGCCATGGTGGACAAGCGGCTGGCCGAGTCCCAGTTCCGCTGGCTCGGCGGGAACATCACCTTCAAGACGGGGGACGACGGACAGCCGCTGGTGGCCGACCCGCAGCATCTGGCGCGGACCGCGATCGTCGAGAGCGGCGGCATCCGGATCGGCATCTTCGGCATCACCATCCCCGTGCAGGGCGTCGCCTACGTCGAGCGTTTCGACGACCCGGTGGAGACGGCTCGCCGGCTGACCGCCGACCTGCGCGCTCAGGGAGCGGAGGTCGTGGTGGCCCTGACCCACCTCAACTTCGCGGACGACCGCCGTCTCCTGGCGACGCTGGGGGACGCCGGGCCGGACCTGATCATCGGCGGCCACGACCACGAGAAGATGGTGCTGGACGAGGCCGGGCGCAAGATCGTCAAGGCCGACGCCGACGCCCGCACCGCGGCCGTGGTGCGGCTGACCCTGGGAGCGAACGGGACGAACGGCAAGCTCCGGGTCGACCCCGACTTCCGCCAGTTGGAAGGCGCGGAACCCGGGCCGGATCCAGACACCCTGTCGCTGGTCGGCGACTGGCAGGCGAAGCACGAGCAGGAGTTCTGCAAGGCGGCGGGCTCGCGGCCGGGCTGCCTGGGCGAGGTCTACGGCTTCACGCGCACCCTGCTGGAGGCCGAGGAGAACAAGATCCGCAGCGAGGAGACCTCGCTCGGCGACTGGGTGGCGGACCAGATGGTCGCGGCCATGAAGGACTGCGGCGCCCAGATCGCCTTTACCAACTCGGGCTCGCTGCGCCTGAACCAGGATCTCCCCGCGGGCACGAGGCTCACCCGGCGCCACGTCGAGGAGCTCTTCGCCTACCCCTCGCCGCTGCGGCTGGTCCGCATCGACGGCGCGACCCTGCAGCAGGCCCTGGAACACGCCGTGAGCTTCTGGCCGGGGAGCGGAAGCTGGCTGCAGATTTCGGGCTTCGCCTACGAGCACGACACCACGGGAAAGGCAGCCCTCAAGCTCACCCTCCTTGCAGCCGAAGGAGCGCGGCCGATCCGGCCGGACGAGACGATCCTGGTGGCGACCAACGACTTTCTGGTGGACCCCGAGGCCGGGAACCAGGACGGCTACACCATGCTCGACATCAACAGGCAGAAGGTCGCGGGCTGCGCCGCGGACGGCCGCGATCTCAAGGAGGTCGTCGTGAACGCCTTGAAGGCGGCCGGTCCCCGGGGGATCGATCCCGAGGCCGAGGGCCGCGTCTGCCAGCCGAACGACGGCCGCCCCTGCCTGGCGGGAACCGCAGGGGCGGCGAAGTAGCGCCTCAGCGCCCTCAGAAGGCCGAGGTATCGGCGACGCTCGCGAAGCTCCCGCTCGGGTTGGAGTAGGTCTTCACGGCACCCGTCTGGGTGTCGGTGATCTTCAGGGTGTACTCGACGTTGGATAGAGCGCCGTAGAACGCCCAGAAGTGGTCGTTGACCGGTCGGCCGTCCAGCACCTTGACCACCACCTCCACGTTGGCCGCGTTGAAGAACCAGAAGTAGCCGGTATCGCCGGTCAGGCTCACGGCCTGGCCCTTGCCGGTCTTGCCGGCGAAGTCCTTCCAGGTCATCTCCGCCGCGAAGCGCCCGCCCTGGAGGCAGAGCCGGGTGGCCGTCGCCTGGCATGCGGCGGCCGGAGAGGTCTCCACATGAACCTTCGGAGTCCCCTTCTTCGTTGAAAAGGCTCCCAGAGGTCCGAAGCCGCGGGTGTCGCCCACGCTGGCGAGCTGGTTCAGCGGGTTGAAGTAGTGGCGGGTCA